>NZ_CAKJTP010000005.1:51856-56383 GCF_917627335.1 Protofrankia sp. CiT1
AGGACACGGTGGATAACCATGGGTATTCGTAGGTACAAGCCGACCACACCGGGTCGCCGTGGTTCGAGCGTGGCCGACTTCGTCGAGATCACTCGTGACCATCCGGAGAAGTCGCTGGTCCGCCCGCTGCACTCCAAGGGCGGTCGGAACGTCCACGGGCGTATCACCACACGGCACCAGGGCGGCGGGCACAAGCGTGCCTACCGTCTGATTGATTTCAAGCGGGACAAGGATGGTGTGCCGGCCAAGGTCGCGCACATCGAGTATGACCCGAACCGGACCGCGCGGATCGCTCTGCTGCACTACGCCGACGGCGAGAAGCGCTACATCCTCGCCCCGGTGAAACTCAAGCAGGGCGACATGGTCAGTTCGGGCACGACCGCCGACATCAAGCCTGGTAATGCCCTGCCGCTGCGCAACATCCCGACCGGCACGGTGGTGCACGCCATCGAGCTGCGTCCCGGCGGTGGTGCGAAGATCGCGCGCAGCGCTGGCGCGAGCGTGCAGCTGGTGGCCAAGGACGGTCCCTTCGCCCAGCTCCGGATGCCCTCCGGTGAGATCCGCAACGTCGACGTCCGCTGCCGGGCCACGGTCGGTGAGGTGGGCAACGCCGAGCAGAACAATATCAACTGGGGCAAGGCCGGCCGGATGCGCTGGAAGGGGCGTCGGCCCACCGTCCGCGGTGTGGCGATGAACCCAGTTGATCACCCGCATGGTGGTGGCGAGGGCAAGACCTCCGGTGGCCGGCATCCGGTGAACCCGAAGGGCCGTCCCGAGGGGCGTACCCGCGCTACCCGTAAGTCGAGCGACGCGCTGATCGTCCGTCGTCGGAAGCAGAACAGGCGGCGGTGATCATGATTGTTCACATCCGGTGCCAATCGACGTATGACCATCGGTTCTGAGCGGGAAGGAGGAGACACGCCATGCCACGTAGCCTGAAGAAGGGCCCGTTCGTCGACGACCACCTGCTCAAGAAGGTGGACGTACAGAACGCCAAGGGCACGAAGAACGTCATCAAGACCTGGTCGCGGCGCTCGACGGTGATCCCGGACATGCTGGGGCACACCATCGCCGTGCACGACGGCCGCAAGCACGTCCCGGTGTTCATCACCGAGGGGATGGTTGGTCACAAGCTCGGCGAGTTCGCGCCGACGCGGACCTTCCGCGGTCACGTCAAGGAAGACCGGAGGTCGCGTCGTGGCTGACGACCTCGTGGACGGGCTCACCCGGTCCGGTCTGGACGGGGCGAAGGCCTCGGCCCGCTATGTCCGGGTATCGCCGACCAAGGCGCGTCGGGTTGTCGACCTGGTCCGTGGCCGTTCCGCCCGCGAGGCCCTGGACATCCTCCGTTTTGCCCCGCAGGCGGCCAGCGAGGACGTGTACAAGGTGGTCGCGAGCGCGGTTGCGAACGCCGAGCACAATCACGGCCTTGACCCGTCCACGCTCTGGGTGGGCGAGGTCTACGTCGACGAGGGCCCGACGCTCAAGCGCATCCGTCCGCGGGCGCAGGGCCGTGCCTACCGGATCCGGAAGCGGACCAGCCACATCACGGTCGTCGTGGAAAGCCGGGAACCGGTTTCGGTGACCCGCGGCGCGTCGACCGGCGCATCGCAGACTGCAAGGAGGGCCCGGTAGTGGGGCAGAAGGTCAACCCGCACGGGTTCCGGCTCGGGATCACTTCGGAGTTCACCTCTCGTTGGTACGCCGACAAGCAGTACAAGGCGTACGTCGGCGAGGATGTGAAGATCCGTAAGATGATGTCCCGGGGTATGGAGCGCGCGGGAATCAGTCGGGTCGACATCGAGCGGACCCAGGGCCGGCTGCGGGTGGACATCCACACCGCCCGCCCGGGGATCGTCATCGGACGTCGCGGCGCTGAGGCCGACCGCATCCGCGGCGACCTCGAGAAGCTGACCGGCAAGCAGGTCCAGCTCAACATCCTTGAGGTGAAGAACCCTGAGGTCGACGCCCAGCTCGTCGCGCAGGGCGTGGCGGAGCAGCTGTCGAGCCGGGTCAGCTTCCGGCGGGCGATGCGCAAGGCCATGCAGTCGGCGATGAAGGGCGGCGCCAAGGGCATCCGGGTGCAGTGTTCCGGACGCCTGGGCGGCGCCGAGATGAGCCGCTCGGAGTTCTACCGCGAAGGCCGGGTGCCCCTGCACACGCTGCGCGCCGACATCGACTACGGATTCTACGAGGCCCGGACCACCTTCGGCCGTATCGGCGTGAAGGTCTGGATCTACAAGGGTGACGTGGTCCAGAGCCGTGCGGAGCGGGAGGCGCAGGAGGCACTCCAGCGCCAGCACCGCCGGGAGCGCCCGCGCCGTGGGCCACGGTCGGGTTCGTCGGGTACCACCACCGGTGGCACCGACGCCGGGCGTGCCGCCGCGCGGCAGGGTGAGCGGCGTGGCCGTGGCGGTGGCGGTGCCACCGGTGGTGGTGGCGGTAACGCTGGTAGCGGTAACGCTGGTAGCGGTGGTGACGCGACGGCTGCGGTTGGCGCTGACACCGCTACCGCGCCGGCTGTGACGGCCCCGGCGGCTGAGGCGGCTGCCCCCGCGGCGCCGGTCTCAGCTCCGGTTTCGGCTCCGCTCGACACCGCCGCGCCCGCTGCTGGGACGGCCCAGGAGACGGAGGGCTAGGACAATGCTGATTCCCCGTAAGGTCGCGCACCGCAAGCAGCACCATCCCGGTCGTGGCGGCGCGGCCAAGGGCGGCACCAAAATCGCGTTCGGTGAGTTCGGCATCCAGGCGCTGGAGTCCGCCTATGTGACGAACCGGCAGATCGAGTCGGCGCGTATCGCGATGACGCGCCACATCCGCCGTGGTGGCAAGGTTTGGATCAACATCTACCCGGACCGGCCGCTGACCAAGAAGCCGGCTGAGACCCGGATGGGTTCGGGCAAGGGCTCGCCGGAGTGGTGGATCGCCAACGTCAAGCCCGGGCGCATGATGTTCGAACTCTCGGGGGTGTCTGAGCCGGTCGCGCGGGAGGCGATGCGGCGTGCCATCCACAAGCTCCCGATGAAGTGCCGGTTCGTGACCCGCGAGGGAGGCGCGTGATGGCGACCGCGACCGCCGACGAGCTACGGACCCTGTCTGGGCAGGACCTGGTGGACAAGCTGCGCGAGGCCAAGGAGGAGCTCTTCAACCTCCGTTTTCAGGCCGCTACCGGTCAGCTTTCCAACAATCGCCGCCTGCAGGACGTCCGGCGTGACATCGCGCGTATCTACACGGTGCTCCGGGAGCGTGAACTCGGCCTCGCTGATGATCCGAACCTGGTCGGGACTGAAGTGCCCGGAGCGGTTGGCGGCGTTGAGCCGTTGCAGACAACGGCGGCGATACAGGTGGAACGGGCGTGAATGGGATGACAACGGACGGCACCCCGGCGACAGGGAACCCGCCGGTCACCGCGCGGGCGGCGACCGGCGGCCGCGGCTTCCGCAAGGTCCGCGAAGGCCTTGTGATCAGCGACAAGATGGCCAAGACCGTGGTGGTCGCGGTGGAGGACCGGGTTCAGCACCCGCTCTACGGCAAGACCATCAGGCGTACCAAGAAGGTCAAGGCACACGACGAGAACAGTACGACCGGCGTCGGTGACCGGGTCCTGCTGATGGAGACCCGCCCGCTGTCGGCGACCAAGCGCTGGCGTGTGGTCGAGGTTCTGGAGAAGGCCAAGTAGATCGACCAGCCGATTGTGTTCTACGGGCCGATGGCGGCGTGATCGTGGTTTTTCGCGCCGCCGGAGGACTTGGAAGGGTCTAGCGAGCCGGCCGCCGGCAGGCGGGCGCCGACGCAGTTCGGGAGCGGGAAGTGATCCAGCAGGAGTCGCGGCTTCGGGTCGCCGACAACACGGGTGCCAGGGAACTGCTGTGCATTCGGGTACTCGGTGGTTCGGGGCGTCGTTATGCCGGTATCGGCGACATCATCGTCGGGACCGTGAAGGACGCCCTGCCCGGGGCTGGCGTCAAGCGTGGTGACGTGGTCAAGGCGGTCGTCGTACGCACCACCAAGGAGCGCCGGCGTCCCGACGGCTCCTATATCCGGTTCGACGAGAACGCCGCCGTGCTCATCCGGGACGGTGGCGACCCCCGGGGTACACGCATCTTCGGACCGGTTGGTCGCGAGTTGCGTGACAAGAAGTTCATGAAGATTATTTCGCTGGCGCCGGAGGTGCTGTGACCGTGGCCAGAATGAAGATCAGAAAAGGCGACACGGTCCAGATCGTGACAGGTAAGGACCGTGGGCTCAAGGGGAAGGTCATCAGGGCTTTCCCCGCTGAGGACAAAGTGGTTGTCGAGGGCGCGAACAGGGTCGTCCGACACACCCGGGTGAACACCTCCGCTCGGGGCTCGCAGTCCGGCGGCATCGTCACCCAGGAAGCGCCCATCCACGTCAGCAACGTCATGATTGTCGATCCGTCCGACGGCCGTCCGACCAGGATCGGCTACCGCATCAACGATGACGGCACGAAGGTGCGGATCTCCCGTCGCACCGGCACCGAGCTGTAGATATGGCTAACGTAACCGC
>NZ_CAKJTP010000005.1:56771-71085 GCF_917627335.1 Protofrankia sp. CiT1
CCTCCCGCGGCCTGGGGCGTGTCTGATGGATCTTCGATCGCGCGGATCAATGCCCAGAAAGCGTCCCGCTGTGTTGTCGTCGGTCCGGATAGGACACCGCTATCCGGGCCTCCTCCGCCTCGCGGGCCACTTTCTTGATCATCGCCCACATCGACCAACATCCATCAGACACGCCCTGGCCGGATCGCCGTGTGGATCGCCGTCCGTTGGGCAGAGGCTGCAAGGAAACGAGAGATGACTACTAGCATCGAATCCCGTCCGCTGCCACGGCTCAAGCTGCGGTATCGCGAGGAGATCGCGTCAGGCTTGCGCGAACAGTTCCACTACGCGAACGTGATGCAGATCCCGACCGTGGTCAAGGTCGTGGTCAACATGGGCGTTGGCGACGCGGCCCGGGACGCGAAACTCATCGATGGCGCGCTGCGGGACCTCACGGCGATCACCGGCCAGAAGCCCGCCGTTCGCCGGGCGAAGAAGTCCATCGCGCAGTTCAAGCTGCGGGAGGGCATGCCTATCGGCGCTAAGGTGACCCTGCGTGGCGATCGGATGTGGGAGTTTCTGGACCGCCTTGTCTCGGTCGCGCTCCCGCGTATCCGTGACTTCCGCGGGCTGTCCCCGAAACAGTTCGATGGCTCGGGTAACTACACCTTCGGCGTGATCGAACAGTCGATCTTTCATGAGATCGATATAGACCGTATCGACCGGGTCCGGGGAATGGACATCACGGTCGTCACGACCGCCACGACCGATGACGAGGGCCGTGCGCTGTTGCGCGCGCTGGGCTTCCCCTTCCGGGAGAACTGACGGCCACCGGCGGTGTGACTGTACTCCGTGGGCACACCACCGGCGGCCAGAGAGAAGGCATGGCAGGCAGATGGCGAAGAAGGCACTGATTGAAAAGGCGATCCGCAAGCCGAAGTTCGGTGTGCGGGGCTACACCCGTTGCCAGCGCTGCGGCCGGCCGCGGTCGGTCTACCGGGCGTTCGGCCTGTGCCGGGTGTGCCTGCGGCAGATGGCGCACCGCGGCGAGCTTCCCGGGATCACCAAGAGCTCGTGGTAGTGAAAGATTTTCGCATTGTGGTCGGCGGCGGCGCGTGTGTTGCTCTTTTCGCGCCATCGGCGGCCAGCCGTTGGTAGCACGACCTACCGGTAGCGGGACGGGGCGCAGGACGTCCACGCCCGCCAGCGGCCGGCGCACACTACCCACCCGTTCGCGGCAGGCCCCGGCTCGACAGCTGCGGGGAACCGTCGCGAGGAAGGCTTCAGCCCCATGACGATGACAGATCCGATTGCGGACATGCTGACCCGTGTCCGTAATGCCAACCGTGCATACCACGATCAGGTGGTGATGCCGAACAGCAAGATCAAAACGCATATTGCGGAGATCCTCCAGCAGGAGGGTTACATCGCCGGATGGCACGTCGAGGAGCCGCCGGACGGCGACGTCGGCGCGTCCCTCGTCGTGGAGCTGAAGTACGGCCCGAACCGGGAGCGCTCCATCGCCGGGGTGAAGCGCATCAGCAAGCCGGGCCTGCGGGTCTACGCAAAGGCGACCAACCTGCCCAAGGTGCTCGGCGGTCTTGGTGTGGCGATCATTTCCACGTCATCGGGCCTGCTGACCGACAAACAGGCCAACAAGCGCAGGGTAGGCGGGGAAGTCCTCGCCTACGTCTGGTAAGGGGGCCGCACGATGTCACGCATCGGACGCCTGCCGATCTCGGTGCCCAGCGGCGTGGATGTCTCCCTGGACGGCCCAGAGATCGTCATCAAGGGCCCCAAGGGGACTCTCAGCCATTCCGTGGTGGAACCGATCACCGTCAGTGCGCAGGATGGTCAGCTGCTCGTCATTCGTCCGGACGACGAACGCCGTTCCCGGGCGCTGCACGGCCTGACCCGGTCGCTGGTGGCGAACATGGTCACCGGAGTCACCGCCGGATACTCGAAGACACTTGAGATCGTTGGTGTCGGTTACCGCGTTCAGGCCAAGGGCTCGGACCTGGAGTTCGCGCTCGGCTTCAGTCACCCGGTCGCGGTGAAGGCGCCGGAGGGCATCCGGTTCGAGGTGCAGACACCGACGCGCTTTGTCGTCCACGGGATCGACAAGCAGCAGGTCGGCGAGGTGGCAGCCAAGATCCGCCGGCTCCGCAAGCCAGATCCGTACAAGGGCAAGGGTGTGCGGTATCAGGGCGAGGTCGTCCGCCGCAAGGTCGGCAAGTCCGGGAAGTAGGGGAACGGATCATGGCTGTCAGTGTCAGCGCCCAGCGGCGTTCGGCGAAGCTTCGCCGGCACGTGCGGATTCGCAAGAAGATCACGGGTACATCCGCCCGCCCGCGCCTCGTGGTCACCCGCTCGGCTCGTCACATCTACGCCCAGGTCATCGACGACATCGCCGGCCACACGCTCGTTTCGGCATCCACGCTGGACGCGTCGCTGCGCACCGCGGAGGGTGACAAGACCGCACAGGCGAAGGCCGTCGGGCAGCTTGTCGCCGAACGCGCCCGGCAAGCGGGAATAGGCGCGGTGGTGTTCGATCGTGGTGGTCGGACCTACCATGGCCGGATAGCGGCGCTCGCGGACGCCGCCAGGGAAGGCGGGCTCGAGTTCTGATGCCTTGCCGTAGGACGTGCGGAAGATCAACAGTGCCGCTGGGATTTCGGCCGCTGGCGGCGCGCGAACATTGTGATCGCGTCGCCTTTGGCCCTCTAAACAGGGAGATTTACTGATGCCAGGCCAGCAGCGCCGCGGAGGCGGCTCCGGCGGCTCTGACCGTCGGGAACGCCGCGACCGCCAGGGCGGCGGTCCGGCGCAGGACAAGAACGCCTACATCGAGCGAGTGGTCGCCATCAACCGGGTGGCGAAGGTCGTCAAGGGCGGTCGGCGGTTCAGCTTTACGGCCCTCGTCGTTGTCGGTGACGCGGACGGCACCGTCGGTGTGGGTTACGGCAAGGCCAAAGAGGTGCCGGCCGCCATCGCCAAGGGTGTGGAAGAGGCCAAGAAGCACTTCTTCAAGGTGCCGCGGATCGGCTCGACGATCCCGCACCCGATTCAGGGCGAGGCCGCGGCCGGAGTCGTGCTGCTCAAGCCGGCATCACCGGGTACCGGTGTCATCGCGGGTGGACCAGTGCGCGCGGTGCTGGAGTGCGCGGGTGTTCACGATGTCCTGTCGAAGTCGCTGGGCTCGTCGAATCCCATCAACATCGTGCACGCCACCGTCTCGGCGCTGCGGGGCCTCATGCGTCCCGAGGAGATCGCGGCACGCCGCGGCCTGCCGATCGAGGATGTCGCGCCGCCCGCGATGCTGCGGGCGCGGGCGGCCGGGGTCGGTGTGTGATGGCTCGTCTGAAGATCACCCAGATTCGCTCCGAAATCGGTGGGACGCGCAATCAGCGGGAGACCCTGCGGACTCTTGGGCTTCGCCGGATCAGAGCCACCACCGTTCGTGATGACCGCCCGGAAATACGTGGGATGATTGCGACTGTGACCCATCTCGTCAAGGTCGAGGAGGTGCATGAATGAGCAGCCTGACCAAGGCCTCCGAGCCGGGGACGGCTGACGCTGCCCGCGGTCGTGGTCTCAAGGTCCACCACCTCAGGCCCGCGGCGGGTGCGCACAAGGCCAAGACCCGTGTCGGCCGGGGCGAGGGCTCCAAGGGCAAGACCGCCGGTCGCGGTACGAAGGGCTCGAAGGCGCGCAAGCAGGTTCCGGCCCGTTTCGAGGGCGGCCAGATGCCGTTGCACATGCGCGTGCCCAAGCTCAAGGGGTTCAAGAACCGCTTCCGCAAGGAGTACCAGGTTGTGAATGTCGCCACTCTCGCCGAGCTGTTCCCAGCCGGTGGTGAGATCGGTGTGAACGATCTGGTGGGCGCCGGTGCGGTACGCCGTAACGCGCTCGTGAAGGTCCTGGGCGATGGGGAGATCGCAGTGGCGCTGAACGTGAGCGCTCACGCCTTCTCGACCACGGCCCGGGAGAAGATTCTTGCTGTCGGCGGCAGCGTCGTCGAGCTCTGAGGCACCGCTGCCGCCGGTTCAGGCGGCTGCCGGGCACCCGGGCGGCGCGGGGCTGTTTTCCCATCCGGCGCTGTGTTTCGCGCCGGATGCCCGGCATCCAGCGGCGTTCACCCGGGATGGCCGGGATGATGATTTGGCCGTCATGTCCCGTGCCGCCGGAGACGGTTCTGCCGGGCGCTCTTCATCGTGCCGCCCGGCGTGACCGCCAGAATGATCCTTTCTGTATCGGTTGCGTCCGCGCGGAGGCTTTGCAAGGATAGATCAGCTCTGTTCCGAATACGCCAAAAAGTCATGAGCCATGTCTCCATGCCCCTGATCCCGGAGGCGGCCGACCGCTATGCCGACTCTGGGCCTGGCCGTGACCCAGGCGCGCTCGGCGTTGTCGCCGGTCCATGTCGGGACGAGTGGACCGTCTCTACTGTTACAGTCGGCACACCGCGCACCGCCGGTCCTATGTTCGGCCAGGACAGTCGTCCACCGAGTGGGTTTGCCGTGACGATCAGCAGGAGGAGTCGTGCTCACCGCCTTCACACGGGCCTTCCGCACGCCCGACCTGCGTAAGAAGCTGCTCTTTACGTTCGGGATCATCGTTCTGTTCCGGATGGGTAGCGTGCTGCCATCGCCGGGGATCTCAACCGGCGCGATCAACCAGTGCCTGTCCTCCGCGAGCGCCGACAGCCGGAACGTCTACTCGTTGATCAACCTTTTCAGCGGTGGCGCTCTTCTTCAGCTCTCCATCTTCGCCCTGGGGATCATGCCGTACATCACGGCGAGCATCATCATCCAGTTGCTGGTCGTGGTCATTCCGCGCCTCGAGCAGCTGAAGAAGGAAGGCGCCTCCGGCGAGCAGAAGCTCACGCAGTACACCCGTTATCTGACCATCTCCCTGGGGGTTCTGCAGGCGACGGGTATCGTCGCGCTCGCCCGCAGTGGCAACCTCTTCCCCGGTTGTTCCGCGCCGATCATCCCCGACACCAGCCTCTTCCGTATCGCGGTCATCGTTATCACCATGACCGCGGGAACCGCTGTGATCATGTGGCTCGGCGAGTTGATCACTGCTCGTGGTGTTGGTAACGGCATGTCACTGTTGATTTTCACCTCGATCGCGGCCGCGCTGCCGTCTCAGGGGACCCGGATCCTCCAGGTCGCCGGCGGCGTCGTCTTCACCCTCATCTGTCTGCTGGGTCTGGCGATCGTGGTGTTCGTGGTGTTCGTGGAGCAGTCGCAGCGGCGGATCCCGGTGCAGTATGCCAAGCGGCTGATCGGCCGCCGGATGTACGGCGGCACCTCGACCTACCTGCCGATCAAGGTGAACCAGGCGGGGGTTATTCCCGTGATCTTCGCCTCATCCCTGCTCCAGCTTCCACAGCTGCTCGGGCAGGTCTGGAGTAACAAGACCTTCCAGGACTTTGAGCAGCGCTACCTGGCGCGTGGTGACCACCCGCTGTATCTGATTATCTATGCCGGACTGATCATTTTCTTCACCTACTTCTATGTGGCCATCACTTTCAACCCGACCGAGGTGGCGGACAACATGAAGAAGTACGGCGGTTTCATCCCTGGGATCAGGCCCGGCCGTCCGACCGCTGAGTATCTCGACCGGGTGCTGTCGCGGATCACTCTCCCGGGCTCGCTCTTCCTTGGCGTCATCACGGTCCTGCCACTTGCGCTGCTCAATCTCACCAAACAGCAGCCGTTTCCCTTCGCCGGCACTTCGGTACTGATCATTGTGGGGGTGGGGCTGGAAACCGTGAAACAGATCGAGAGCCAGCTCATGCTCCGCAACTACGAAGGTTTTCTGCGGTAGTGCGCCTCGTACTGGTCGGACCACCGGGCGCTGGTAAGGGCACCCAGGCCGCGTTCATCGCCCAGGCACGGTTGATCCCCAAGATCTCGACGGGAGACATCTTCCGGGCGAACGTCCGGGAGGGCACCGAACTCGGGGTGCTCGCGAAGCAGTTCATGGATGCGGGCGACCTTGTGCCCGATGAGATCACTATCGGGATGGTCCGTAACAGGCTGGCTGAGGAGGACGCGGCCAAGGGTTTCCTCCTCGACGGCTTCCCACGTAACGTCCCCCAGGCTGAGGTCCTGGGGCAGCTGCTCGAGGGCATGGGAACGCGCTTGGACGTCGTTCTGGAACTCGTCGTCGACGACGATGAGGTGGTGCGGCGCCTGTCTGGGCGGCGGACCTGCCGTAACTGCGGGCACATCTGGCACGTGGACTTCGATCCTCCTGCGGTGGAGGGCGTCTGCGATCGGTGCGGCGGTGAGCTGTTCCAGCGTGACGACGACCGCTCTGAGACGGTGCGCCACCGGTTGGAGGTGTATGCCGAGCAGACTTCGCCCCTGGTCGCCTACTACGCCGCGAAAGGCCTGCTGATCGGTCTTGACGCCACCGGGCCGGTGGACAACGTCACTGATCGTGCCCTTGACGCCCTGCGTCACTATGCAAGTTAGAGCGCCCGGCAATAGGGGCGTGGATCAAGGAGCGGGGCTGGGGTGCGTAGATCGCGAGGCGGCGGAGGGAGCCACCCTGGTGTTGGGTGGCGACCGACGACAACACGGCGAGGTGCGTGCCCCAGCCCCGCGACGCCGCGTCCCTATTGCCGGTCGCTCTTAGCGCGCCCCTGTTGTCAGGTGATCGTAGGGTGCGGCGTCACGGTGGCTTGTAGGCGGCGCGGCGCCGTCTCGGCGGGCAGACTTGGGCGGGCGGCCACACAGTAGGGGCCGTGGGTGTGGCTCCTCGTGGCGAAAGCGGGCACGACCAGGAATTTTTCCGCCACCGGAGCCCATGAGAGACGCAGGGTGACAGGGTTACCAGAGACACCGGCCGAAGGATGCGCGATCATGGTTTTTTCGCGTTTCTGGGGGCTTCAGGCGGACTAGGGATACGGACCGGGGCGACGAGCGTGGCGCGACGAGAGCATGTCCAGATCAAGACCGAAGGCGAGATCGCGAAGATGCGGGTGGCGGGCCTTGTCGTCGCGCGCACCCTGGAGAAGCTGCGTGCGGCCGTCAAACCGGGTATCAGTACCGCTGATCTTGATGTCATCGCCGAGGGCGCGATTCGGGCTGAGGGCGCCATTCCCTCCTTCAAGGGATACCAGGGTTTTCCGGCGACGATCTGCACATCCGTCAACAACGAGGTCGTGCATGCCATCCCACGACGCAAGCGGGTACTGCGTGAGGGAGATCTCATCTCCATCGACTGCGGCGCGATCGTGAACGGCTGGCATGGTGACGCCGCGATCACGGTACCGGTCGGCGCGGTCTCGCGCGACATCCTGGACATGACCGAAGCCTGTGAGCAGGCGCTGTGGCGGGGTCTGGCGGCGGCGCAGCTCGGGGGCAAGCTCACGGATATCTCGGCGGCGGTGGAGCGTTATGTCCGGCCGCTCGGATACGGCATCGTGGACCACTACGGCGGGCATGGGATCGGAACCGAGATGCACCAGCCACCACACATCCTCAACTACGGGCGGCCTGGTCGCGGCATCCGACTGGTTGAAGGGGTCGCGCTGGCGATCGAGCCAATGATCACGATTGGCCGACCGGATACCGCGGTACTCGACGACGACTGGACGGTGGTCACCGCCGACGGCCTGTTTGCGGCCCACACGGAACACACGGTCGCGGTCACTGCGCGGGGTCCCTGGGTGCTGACGGCTCTGGACGGCGGCGCCGCGAAGTTCGCCGAGCTCGGTGTTGCCTGCGGTCAGCCGGCCCAGACCTCTGTTGCCTGATCTCCGTCTTGGATGGCCGCTGATCCGGCTCCGTGGCCGCGTGATGGAGCCAGGTTGGCTCTTGACGGATGGGCAACGTACACTTAGAGGCCGGCGGTTAGTGGGCGTTCGCCTGTGTCCACCGTCGGACACCCGAGGGTAGGACAGCGGAGGACATGCCGAAGAAGGACGGGGCCATCGAGATCGAAGGCCGAGTTGTGGAGCCGCTCCCGAACGCGATGTTTCGGGTCGAGCTCCAGAACGGCCATCGCGTTCTCGCCCACATCAGTGGCAAGATGCGTCAGCACTACATCCGGATCCTTCCGGAGGACCGGGTGGTCGTCGAGCTTTCCCCGTACGACCTGTCCCGGGGCCGGATCGTCTACCGCTACAAGTAAACTCGCCTGGCCGATGGCGATGCGGTCGCTGTTCAGACTGCTCGCCGGAGGCCGAGGGCTCCCAGTCATCCGCACGCGCGCCCCAGCGGCTGCGCAAGGAGGTTCGTGCAGCCGTGAAGGTCAAGCCGAGCGTCAAGAAGATCTGCGACAAGTGCAAAGTGATCCGTCGTCATGGCCGAGTAATGGTCATCTGTGACAATCTGCGCCACAAGCAGCGGCAGGGCTGACGCCTTGGCCCGCTGGCCGGGGAGTGATCTTTCCCGGCTGTGGAGGCGCTGGACGGGTTCGCCAAAGCGTCACCGTGCCGCCTATCAAGCGGCGCTCACCCCCGGTCGGAGGCCGGGGCCCGGCTCGACGGACAGCGTGCCGTCACGGGATGGGGGCGCTCAAGACCTCCGTACAGGAAGGAAATACCTGGTATGGCACGCCTTTCAGGCGTAGACCTCCCGCGGGAGAAGCGGATCGAGGTCGCTCTCACCTACATCTTCGGGATCGGCCGGAGCCGATCGCTGGAGACTCTCGCCGCCACCGGGGTCAATCCGGACACGCGCGTCCGTGACCTTGCTGACGAGGAGGTCGTCAGGCTGCGGGAGTGGATCGACGCGAATTACCGGGTCGAGGGTGACCTGCACCGGGAGGTGCGTCAGGACATCCGCCGGAAGATGGAAATCGGTTGCTACCAGGGCCTGCGGCACCGGCGGAACCTTCCCGTCCACGGGCAGCGGACCCACACCAACGCGCGTACCCGTAAGGGTCCACGCCGCGCCATCGCCGGCAAGAAGAAGGCCGGTAAGAAGTAGTCAGTGACGTCCGGTCGGTGTGACCGCTGTTGGGCACCGCTACCGGGCACTGACCGACGACCTCGCAAACGGAGACCACGAGCACATATGCCGCCAAAGACGCGTGCCGCCGGGATCAAGAAGGTCCGGCGCAAGGAGAAGAAGAACGTCGCGCACGGCCACGCCCACATCAAGAGCACTTTCAACAACACGATCGTGTCGATCACGGACCCCAGCGGAAATGTGATCTCCTGGGCAAGCGCCGGGCACGTCGGTTTCAAGGGCTCCCGTAAGTCGACTCCGTTCGCCGCGCAGATGGCGGCGGAGAACGCCGCCCGCAAGGCGCAGGAACACGGGATGCGCAAGGTGGACGTTTTTGTCAAGGGTCCGGGTTCGGGCCGGGAGACGGCGATCCGCTCCCTGCAGGCGGCCGGTCTCGAGGTCGGCGCCATCCAGGATGTGACCCCCACGCCTCACAACGGTTGCCGGCCGCCCAAGCGACGTAGGGTCTGACGGCACATCACGGCCTCTGGTCGCGCGAAGAAAACCATGGTCGCGCCGTCCCCGGTCGCAAAGGAGAGAAGGACAAGCATGGCCCGCTACACCGGCGCGGACTGCAAGCGGTGCCGCCGTGAGAAGACGAAGCTGTTCCTGAAGGGCAGCAAGTGCGAGTCGCCCAAGTGCCCGATCGAGATCCGGCCGTATCCTCCGGGTGAGCACGGCCGCGGTCGCACCAAGGACTCCGAGTACCTGCTGCAGAAGCGTGAGAAGCAGAAGTGCGCGCGCATCTACGGGGTGCTCGAGAAGCAGTTCCGTGGCTACTACGACGAGGCGAACCGCCGTACCGGCAAGACCGGCGACGAGCTGCTGAAGATTCTTGAGTCGAGGCTTGACAACGTCGTCTACCGGGCTGGCTTCGCACCGTCCCGGGACGCCGCCCGCCAGGCTGTGCGGCACGGTCACATCGTGGTGAACGGTGGCAAGGTCGACATCCCGAGTTACCGGGTCAGCGAGAACGACATCGTCGAGATCGCGCCCAAGGCACGTGAACTGACCCCCTTCATCATCGCCCGGGAGACGGCCGGCCAGCGCACCGTCCCTGCCTGGCTGGAGGTCATCCCGAGCCAGCTCCGGGTGCTGGTTCACTCGTTGCCGGCTCGCCAGGTGATCGACACTCAGGTCCAGGAGCAGCTGATCGTTGAGCTGTACTCCAAGTAGCCTGAAGTTCCGAGTAGCGTAGACTTCGGCTTTCCTGAAGCCCTCTCGGAGCTGTGGCCAGGGCTCCCGCCGCGCGTCCAAGCGCCGCGGGAGCCCTGGCCGTACGGGTGACGGGGTGGCTCGGGGATGTCGGACCGGCTGCGGTCGTGCTGCTTTCAGCGCGGTCTGTGCCAGAACCGAAGCAGGTACCACCTGGGTGGGGCGGACGGAGGCCCCGCCCACGGGCTCCGTCTGGAGCCGAAGCCGCGGCGTCATATGGCGGTCGCCGCGTTGGGAAGGATGTCAACGATGCTCATTGCACAGCGTCCGACGCTGGCCGAGGAGCCGATCTCCGAGTTCCGCTCCCGGTTTGTCATCGAACCGCTTGAGCCGGGGTTCGGCTACACCCTCGGCAACTCGCTTCGCCGTACTTTGCTGTCCTCTATCCCTGGTGCGGCGGTGACCAGCATCCGTATCGATGGGGTGCTGCACGAATTCTCCACGGTTCCAGGCGTGAAAGAGGACGTCACCGACCTGATCCTGAACCTCAAGGAACTGGTCGTCAGCTCCGAGAACGACGACCCGACCGTGATGTACCTGCGCAAGCAAGGCCCAGGGGTGGTCACGGCGGCGGACATCGCGCCGCCGACCGGTGTCGAGGTGCACAGCTTGGACCTGCAGCTGGCGACTCTCAACGAAAAGGGCAAGCTCGAGATCGAGCTGACCGTCGAGCGAGGGCGTGGCTATGTCAGCGCCACCCAGAACAAGCAGGCGGGCCAGGAGATCGGCCGGATCCCGGTCGACTCGATCTACTCTCCGGTCCTCAAGGTCACCTACAAGGTCGAGGCGACCCGTGTCGAGCAGCGGACCGACTTCGACCGACTGATCGTGGATGTCGAGACCAAGCAGTCGATCTCCCCGCGGGACGCGATGGCCAGCGCGGGCAAGACGCTGGTCGGTCTGTTCGGTCTCGCGCAGGAGCTGAACGCCGAGGCGGAGGGTGTTGACATCGGCCCGTCCGCCGCGGACGCGGCCTTGGCCGCGGACCTGGCACTGCCGATCGAGGAGATGGATCTGACGGTCCGTTCCTACAACTGCCTCAAGCGTGAGGGCATCCACACGATCGGCGAACTGGTCTCCCGCAGTGAGGCGGACCTGCTCGACATCCGCAACTTCGGCCAGAAGTCGATCGACGAAGTCAAGACGAAGCTCGCCGGAATGGGGCTGCAGCTGAAGGACTCCCCACCCGGATTCGACCCGCGGCAGGCCGTGGACACCTACGGTACCGACACCTATCACACGTCGTTCAGCGACGCGGCTGACGACGGCGCGGAGTTTGTCGAGACCGAGCAGTACTAGACATTTATTGATCTTCGCTTTGTTCGATCGCTGAAACCAGGTACCCGGCTCGGCGCGAAGCGGCGGGCCGGGGCGTGGCAGGCGTCCTGAGTGGCGGCCCACCGCGGATCTCGGGGGTCGGATGATCGCGGCGAGGCGCGGTTGTATCTTGTTGGAGCGCGGTCGCCGAAAGGAACGAGGAGCACTGTCATGCCCACGCCTACCAAGGGCCCCCGGCTCGGTGGCAGTCCCGCACACGAGCGGCTGTTGCTGGCCAACCTCGCCACCGCGCTGTTCGAGCACGGCGGCATCACCACGACCGAGACCAAGGCCAAGCGCCTCCGCCCGTATGCCGAGCGGCTGGTGACCTTTGCCAAGCGCGGCGATCTGGACTCGCGCCGCCGCGTGCTGCGAGTGGTTCGCGACAAGTCCGTCGTGCACGTACTGTTCACCGAGATCGGCCCACGCTATGCCAACCGTGACGGCGGTTACACCCGCATCGTGAAGTTGGGGCCCCGCAAGGGTGACAACGCACCGCTGGCGCGTATCGAGCTCGTCGAGGCCATGACCGTCGCTCAGGAGGCGGTGAGCGAGGCCGAGCGGGCCCGCGGCAGCCGCTTCATCCCCCGGCGGCGACCGACCGGCGCGACCGCGGAGGCCGCCGCGGATCTCGCGAAGGAGTCGCCGACCGCGGCCGCGGTGGCCGCTGAGGCTGCTGAGGCCGCCGTCGAGCGGGTGGAGGCCATCGCGAGCGATGACGACACGGCTGTCAACGACACGGCTGTCAACGACACGGCTGTCGATGGCGGGGCGGCCGTCGATGACGAGCCCGGCACGCCCAGGACCGAGTAGCGACTCTCGGGACCGCCGGGTGCGCGATAAAGGTCGTATCGTGTGCCCGGCCGTCCGCTGTGTCCGCAGGACGCCCGTTTTGCGCGAGCCCACCATCCATTAGAGGATGGTGGGCTTCGTGTTTCGCATCACAGCATGATCCTGGTGATTCCCGATGTCCTCCCCACCACTTCGCATCCGGCGGGACGATGTGATCCAATATGTGATCCGGAAATGTCCGGCCGGAATCGTCGGGGCGCCGTGAAAGCCGCCGACGGCCTGCAGCGCCTGCGCCTCGACTTGGCCTACGACGGGACGCTGTTCGCGGGCTGGGCGCGTCAGCCCGGACGGCGGACTGTGCAGGGTGACGTGGAGGATGCCCTGATGCGGGTGACGCGGTTGCCCGCGGTCCGGCTCACGGTTGCCGGGCGTACCGACGCGGGTGTCCACGCGCGCGGCCAGGTGGCCCACGTTGACATCCCGGATGATGTCCCGCTTGGCGGGCTCGCTCGCAGACTCAACGGCGTACTGGACCGATCAGTGCGGATCACAGGTCTGGCACCGGCGTCGCGGGGGTTCGACGCCCGCTTCTCAGCGTTGTCACGACGCTACGCCTATCGGATCGGGGACGCGCCGTACGGCGTCGACCCGCTGCGCCGGCACGACACGTTGGCCTGGCCGCGTCCGCTGGACGCCGAGCGGATGCGGCACGCCGCCATCCCGCTGCTGGGCGAGCACGACTTCGGCGCGTTCTGCCGGCGGCGGGAGGGCGCGACCACAGTGCGGACGCTGCTGCGTCTGGACGTGGCGCGGGTCCACGACGGCGTGGTGACGGCGGACGTGGAGGCGGACGCCTTCTGTCACTCGATGGTCAGGGCACTGGTGGGGGCGCTGCTCGCGGTGGGGGAGGGACGCCGTCCCCGGGAGTGGGTCGCGCGGGTTCTCGTGCGGGGTGTCCGCGACTCGGCGGTGACCGTGGTCGCGCCGCACGGCCTCACCCTCGTCGAGGTGCGCTACCCTCCCGATACCGATCTCGCCGCACGCGCGGCGGTGACCCGTGCCGTGCGGGTTCCCACCACGTCGTCAGGCTGACCGCCCGGTCACCGGTCGCTAGTCACCGTGGTCCGTGACCGGTGAGAGTGCGTCGAGAGATCGGCTCGCTGGCGAGTACCGCAAGATCCCGGCGGGCGGCACCCAGCGCCGGGTCGCTGCTGGCTCCCTGACTGCCGTCGGTGTAGGCGAGCTGAAGAACGATCAGATAATGGCCGCTGACTGGCGCGGTCCGCCAGGAATTGTCGCCCGTCGGGTTCGTGACCAGCGCGCCTGGCAGCGCCTCCGGCGGCACGGCCAGGGCTGTTATGCCGCCCCTCCCAGCGATGATCATGTTTGCCGCGTTCTGGGCGGTGCTCGTCTCATCCACAGCGAGGACGGACACCGCCCCCAGCACCCGGCGCCCGGATGCATCCGGTCCGCCCAGGTACACCGCGTGGACGAGCTGGCGGCAGCGGTCGCCGGACAACGCGGTGGTGAGCTCGCCGGTGAGCCCCGGGCACCCGGACTCCAGCCGGTAGGCGAGGCGCTGGTACGAGTGAAGATCGAAAGTGCTGCTCTCGGTGTTGAAGAACTCGTTGGCTGTGATCGGATCGGCATCCGTCCGCCCACTGTCGATGACAGCGGGGCCGACCGCTTCCGGGCTCGGCGCCGCCACCCGCGCGGCGTGTTGGCTGTTGTCGCGGCTGTCATGTTGTGCCACAACGGTGACCGAGGCGATCACCAACGCCGCTACGGCGCTCGCCATCGTGATCAGTCTGACGAGGTAGCCCCGGGTCACGGGGGGGACGGCGGGGGGAACAGCGGGAGGAACGGCGGCCGGCTCGTGGCGCGCGTGATCCGGTGCGGCCGGCGCTATGCCGTCAGTCGCCGTCACCGATTCGGCCGGCGGCGATGATTCGGCCGGCGCCGCTTCAGCACGGTCATCGGGAGGCGACGCGACCGCGCTCGCCACGGGAATCGGTTCCGCGTCGCCCGCGTCCGCGTCG
>NZ_CAKJTP010000005.1:71227-74132 GCF_917627335.1 Protofrankia sp. CiT1
TCCCGGCTCGTCCAGCCCTGGAAGGGCGGCGCCCGCGTCAGGTGTCCACGTGGGTCTCCTGATCGACGGCGGCAATCCGTGCAGCGGGCCGAACAGCGGGTCATCCATGGCCGGGAGCCACGGATCGGCGGCATGCCCGAAGGAGTCCCCCGAAACGCCGGGTGAGCGCTCTGGCGGTTTTTCGTCCACCTCCCGCAGACTACGGTGTGCCTGGTAGATCTTCACGGATGTCGATGAGGCTGGCGACCTCGCCGACCGTCCGCGTCATTCGCCTGGTAACCTTAAAGACCAGCCGGCCAAGGGTGATGTGATCATGGTTTTCGCGTCATCGGCGGTCTGGAGGGGCCTGAGCTTCCTGGCGGGTTGTGAGAGCTACACGCCAAGCTGCGTGAGCGGCCCAAAGGCACAATTGAGATGCATCCGCTGACAAGAAAAGGCAGACCTGTGCGCACGTACCAGCCCAAGCCCACGGACGTCCAGCAGGCCTGGCATGTCATCGATGCCACGGACGTGGTGCTCGGCAGGCTGGCCAGCCAGGCCGCTCAGCTGCTGCGCGGCAAGCACAAGCCGACATTCGCGCCGCACATCGACACCGGTGACTTTGTCATCATCGTGAACGCGGGCAAGGTTGCCCTGAGCGGTAACAAGCGGGAGCAGGCCCAGTATCATCGCCACTCCGGCTATCCTGGCGGCCTGCGTAGCACCCCCTATGGGTCACTGCTCGACACGCGGCCCCAGCTCATCGTCGAGAAGGCCATCAAGGGCATGCTGCCGAAGAACAAGCTGGGCAGGGCGCAGGGGAGCAAGCTCAAGGTCTATGCCGGGCCGACCCATCCCCACCAGGCTCAGCAGCCCCACCCATTCGCAATCACCCAGGTCGCGCAGTAAGAGCGCGGGCAGGAGGGGACGCGGCATCGCGAGGTTGAGCACACGCCTCGCGCCGTTGCCGTCGGTCGCCAGCCAAGGCCAGGGTGGTTCCCTCCGCCGCCTCGTGATAGACGTACCTCAATCCCGCTCCTTGATCCACGCCCCTATTGCCGGGCGCTCTAAGCCGCGGGCCATCTGACCAGGAAGGGACAGACGACGTGGCTGTCGTGACCGACGCCCAGGGCAACCCTCGCGCCACCGGTCGGCGCAAGGAGGCTGTTGTCCGGGTACGCCTCCTGCCGGGCACCGGCAAGTGGACCCTCAACGGGCGCTCCCTGGAGGAGTATTTCCCTAACAAGGTCCACCAGCAGCTTGTCAACGAGCCGCTCAAGGCGCTGGACCGAACCGAGTCCTACGATGTGGCGGCGCGGCTGCATGGCGGCGGTGTTTCCGGCCAGGCGGGCGCCCTTCGGCTTGCGCTCGCGCGGGCGCTGACCCTCGCGGAGGAGGAATCTCGCCCGATTCTGAAGAAGGCGGGCTTCCTGACGCGTGACGCCCGGGTCAAGGAACGCAAGAAGTACGGCCTCAAGAAGGCCCGGAAGGCACCCCAGTACAGCAAGCGCTGACGCGTTGGCTTCGCGGGATCTTGCAGTGGCGAGGCTCTTCGGTACGGATGGTGTGCGTGGGGTCGCCAATGCCGACCTCACCGCCGAGTTGGCGTTGGCGTTGTCGGCCGCGGCCGTCGGGGTGCTCGCTGAGCATCATGCCGCCGGCAGCGGGCATCCGGTTGTGGTCGTGGGGCGCGACACGCGGCCATCCGGGGAGTTCCTGGAAGCCGCCGTCGTCGCGGGTCTTGCGTCGGCTGGCGCGGACGTCCTGCGGATCGGTGTCGTGCCCACACCGGCGGTGGCGCACGCGGTGATCGGCGCGGGCGCGGCCCTCGGGGTGATGCTCTCGGCGAGCCACAACCCCATGCCGGACAACGGCATCAAGCTGTTCGCGGCCGGGGGCTACAAACTCCCGGACGAGATCGAGGACGAGATCGCCGGCCGTCTCGCCACCCCCGCGTCGGACCGTCCCACCGGGGCGGCGATCGGGCGCGTCCGCGACGATACGGCACTTGTGGAGAGCTACACGGACTTCCTGCTGGCGGCTGTTCCCGCCCCGATGACCGGTCTCCGGGTCGTGGTCGACTGTGCGCAGGGAGCCGCGTCGGCGTTGGCGCCACATGTGTTGCGTGCCGCTGGTGCTGACGTGATTCCCCTGCATGCGGACGGGGACGGCCTCCGGATCAACGACGGCTGCGGCGCAACCCAGCTGGACTCCCTGCGGGCCGCCGTGGTTGCGCACGGTGCCGACGCCGGTATCGCGCATGACGGGGACGCTGATCGCTGTCTCGCCGTCGACGCCAATGGCGAGGTCGTCGACGGCGATCAGATCCTTGCGCTGTGCGCACTTGCGCTGCGTGAACGCGGTGATCTTGCCGACGACACTCTCGTAGTGACGGTGATGTCCAACCTCGGCCTGCATCATGCGATGCGGGACGCCGGTATCAATGTGATCGCGACACCCGTCGGTGACCGCTACGTACTGGAGGCCATGCGCGAGCGGGCGTTGTCCCTCGGCGGGGAGCAGAGCGGGCACGTCGTCTTTCTCGGGCACGCGACGACCGGGGACGGCTTGCTCACGGCGTTGCAGGTGCTGGGCCGGATGGCCGAGACCGACCGCCCGTTGGCGGAGCTGGCGAAGGTCATGACAAGGCTGCCGCAGGTGCTGGTGAACGTCCGGGGCGTCGACCGCTCCAAGGTTTCCACCTCACCGGCACTTGCCGCGGCCGTGGCGGCCGCAGAGGCCGAGCTGGGCGATGAGGGCCGGGTGCTGTTGCGTTCGTCAGGCACGGAGCCGCTGGTGCGGGTCATGGTGGAGGCGCCGAGCACCGCCCAGGCGACAGCGATCGCCGCTCGCCTGTCCGCGGTCGTCGAGAGCGCCCTCGCGTAGGGCGTCCGGCACCAGGGGACGCGGCGTCGCGGGGCTGGGG
>NZ_CAKJTP010000005.1:74497-76884 GCF_917627335.1 Protofrankia sp. CiT1
CGCGCGCCTTAGAGCGACCGGCAATAGGGACGCGGCGTCGCGGGGCTGGGGTGCGCACCTCGCTGCGTTGTCGTCGGTCGACACCCAAGGACCAGGGTGACTCCCTCCTCCGCCTTGCGATGTACGTACCCCAGCCCCGCTCCTTGATCCACATCCCTATTGCCGGGCGCTCTTAGCTGTTCGACGCGCACCCCAAACACTTCTGGTGCTCCCTGGCTCATCCCTCGGTTGCGTACCCTGACCGCATGTGCGGGATCATCGGGTATATCGGCGGACGGTCAGCGCTGGATGTCGCTCTTGCCGGACTGCGCCGGCTGGAGTATCGAGGCTACGACTCGGCAGGTGTCGCGGTTGTTGCGGACGGGCGGCTATATACCCTGCGTAAGGCGGGCAAGCTAGCCAATCTGGAAAAGGCGCTGAGCGAGGCGGATGCGCCTGCGCCCGGAACCGTCGGCATCGGCCATACCCGGTGGGCAACTCACGGCGGGCCGACGGACGGCAACGCACACCCGCACTCCGACTGCACGGGTGCCATCGCTGTCATCCACAATGGGATCATCGAGAACTTCGCGGCTCTGCGGGCGGCCCTGGAGAGCAGTGGGCATGAGCTGACCAGCGAGACCGACACGGAGGTGGTCGCGCACCTGCTGGAGATCGAGCTCGCCGCGGCAGCCGGCAGCGGCGGGGCGGGAGCGGCGGGCACGAACCCGCTCAGCGAGGCGCTGCGGCGGGTGTGCGGCCGGCTGGAGGGCGCTTTCACCCTCGTCGCCGTGCACCGCGACCATCCTGACGTGCTGGTCGGTGCCCGCCGCAACAGTCCGCTGGTCGTCGGTCTGGGCGCGGGCGAGACCTTTCTGGCGAGCGATGTCGCGGCGTTCATCGCGCACACCCGCGACGCGCTGGAGATCGGCCAGGACCAGGTGGTCGAGGCCCGTCGCGACGGGGTGACGGTCACGGACTTCGCCGGCAACCTGCTTGAGGGACGTGCGTACCACGTCGACTGGGATGCCAGCGCCGCGGAGAAGGGCGGCTTCCCCTACTTCATGCTCAAGGAGATAAGCGAGCAGCCAACCGCGCTCGCGGACACGTTGCGTGGGCGGTTGTCGAATGCCGGCGAGATCGTCCTGGACGAGGAGCGCCTTTCCACCCAGGATTTCCGTGACGTCGACAAGGTCTTCATCGTTGCCTGCGGCACGGCCTATCATGCCGGGCTGATCGCCAAGTACGCCGTCGAGCACTGGACGCGCCTGCCGTGCGAGGTCGAGATGGCATCGGAGTTCCGCTACCGCGACCCGGTTCTCGACCGTTCCACCTTGGTGATTGCCATCAGCCAGAGCGGTGAGACGCTGGACACCCTGATGGCGGTCAAGCACGCGCGGGAGCAGAAGGCCAGAGTGCTGGCGATCTGTAACACGAACGGGTCGACGATCCCGCGGGAGTCCGACGCCGTGCTCTACACCCGCTGCGGCCCGGAGGTCGGGGTAGCGTCGACGAAGACCTTCCTCGGCCAGGTCGCCGCGTGTCTGCTGGTCGGCCTGTACCTGGCGCAGGTCCGCGGGGTGCTCTACGGCGACGAGGTCGCGCGGTACGTCGAGAAGCTGCAGACCACCCCGCGGCTGGTGCGCGAGACCCTCACCACGGTCGAGCCGATAAGGGCGCTTGCCCGCACGCTGGTTGACGCCAAGGCGGTGCTGTTCCTCGGTCGCCATGTTGGCTACCCGGTGGCCCTGGAGGGGGCGCTGAAGCTCAAGGAGCTCGCCTACATGCACGCTGAGGGCTTCCCGGCCGGCGAGTTGAAGCACGGGCCGATCGCGCTCATCGAACCCGGTCTGCCGGTAGTGATCGTGGTGCCGTCTCCGCGAGGCCGGTCACACCTCCATGGGAAGATTGTTTCCAACATCCAGGAGGTGCGGGCCCGGGGTGCCCGGACCATCGTGATTGCCGAGGAGGGCGACACTGGCGTCGCGCCCTACGCGGAGCATCTGATCCGGGTGCCGGAAACACCGACCTTGTTCGCTCCGCTGGTGACAACCCTGCCGTTGCAGGTCTTTGCGTGCGAACTGGCGCTCGCCCGCGGCCTCGACGTCGACCAGCCGCGCAATCTCGCCAAGTCGGTCACGGTCGAATAGCCCGTCAACAGCTCGGCTTAGAGCGCCCGGCAATAGGGACGCGGCGTCGCGGGGCTGGGGTGCGCACCTCGCTGTGTTGTTGTCGGTCACCACCCAACACCAGGGTGGCTCCCTCCGCCGCCTTGCGATGCACGCACCCCAGCCCCGCTCCTTGATCCACGCCCCTATTGCCGGGTGCTCTTAGCAGGGTCTCCGCGACGGCGTACCTCGTCCTCGAGCGTCCGCGCGCCTTGACTGTCCCCCAACGCGCGCAGGTCG
>NZ_CAKJTP010000006.1:0-4463 GCF_917627335.1 Protofrankia sp. CiT1
CGCTCTAAGGTCTGGGTTTGTGAACTGGGCCGCGACACCCGTCGGCCGGGGCGTGCGCGCCGCGGCGGTGGCGGTCCTGGCTGTCCTGCTGGCGGTTGCCGGACACAGCGTGGCGTGCGGCCGGTTGCCGCCGCTGTCGGTCATGGGGTTCGGGACGCTGGTGACCGCTCGGGTCTGCTGGGGAGCGGCCAAGGGACGGATGTCCGTCCGGCGACTCGCCGCCGTGGTGGTCGGGGTGCAGGCGGGCCTGCATTTCGCCTTTGCCGTCACCGAACCCGCCGGTATCGCGAACGTCTCCGTGGGCGCTGCCGCAGGCGGCGGCTCGAGCGGCGTGACCGCCATCACCCATGCGGGCGACATGGTGTCACAGAGCGCGGTGCCGGGTGTGGACCTGCTGCCCGGTGGGCCCGCGATGGCCATCGCGCACCTGCTGGCCGCGGTTGTCCTCGCCTGCTGGCTCGCGGTCGGGGAACGGCTGCTGTGGCGGGCGGCGCGGGGTGCCGCGACCGCCGCGCGCCGGGTCGCCCGCCGGCTGTTGCGACGCCATGTCGGGTCTGCCCGCCCGCGCGCCGCCGACCTGATCCCGCCCGTTTGGTGGATGCGGCGGGTGTCACGTCCTGCCCTGCTCCTCCATGTGGTCACCCGCAGGGGGCCACCCGTTTTCAGCACCTGTTTTGGATCTTTTTCTGGGTGATTCACACCCAGCTGGCGCCTGGCTTCGTTGCTGGCCACACCGATAGGACCCAGCCAGTATCGGTGCGGGCTCCCGTCTTGCCAGAGACCACCTGAACGCGACTCGCCGGCCGGATCCTCGATTCACAACAGGCCCTTACCGCAACCCGACCAGCTTGCCGCGCACCCTCGTGCCGGTGTTTTTCGATAGCTGGTCGGGCCTGTCGCCGACCGTTGCCGATCACTTAGCGCGCCCAGTTCTGATCTTTGCAGGTGGGATGCGGTCGCCGCATGCCCTCGTGACTTCCTCCTGTTCCGCTGTCCTGGAGACACATATGACCACTGTCGATCATCTCGGGCTGTCCCCGGACGAGCCCGTCACTCCTTCGGTTCATCCTGTTTCTCCCATCCCGGTGCCAGCGCCGGCGGCCAACGCCGGTACTGGCACCGGTACCGGTACCGGTACTGGCACCGGCGAAGGACCCGCTGCCGCGCCGTCGCGAGCGGTCGGCGGGACGCGCCGGCTGCTGGTACGGCTGCACTTCTACGCGGGCGTGCTGGTTGCGCCGTTCCTGGTGATGGCCGCGCTCACCGGGCTCGCTTACACCCTCACCCCGCAGCTCGACGCTTTGGTCTACGCGGACGAGCTGTATGTCGATCGGGTCGGGGCGCATCCGCGTCCGCTCGCCGAGCAGGTCACGGCGGCTCGGGCCGTCCATCCGGAGGGGACCGTGTCGGCCGTCCTGCCCGCTGACGCCGCCGACCGGACCACCCGCGTCGTGCTCGACGTGCCCGGCCTCGGGGAGAAGCAGCGCACCGTCTACGTCGACCCGTACACCGGCCAGGCGCAGGGAGCGCTGACCACTTGGTGGGGGAGTACTCCGCTGACCACATGGCTCGATGACCTGCACCGCAACCTGCACCTCGGCGCGTTCGGGAGGCAGTACTCCGAGGTGGCGGCAAGCTGGTTGTGGGTGGTGGTCGGTGGTGGCCTGGTTCTGTGGGTGCTCAGATGGCGTAACTCCCGGCGGGTGCGGCGGGTGCTGCTGCCCGACCTGGGCGTGCGGGGCCGACGCCGCACGATGGCCTGGCACGGCAGCGTCGGGGTGTGGCTTGTGGTTGGCCTGCTATTTCTTTCTGCTACCGGCCTGACCTGGTCGCGGTACGCTGGTGCGCATTTCAGCTCGGTGTTGGACGCGCTGCACGCGCACGCTCCGGAGCTCGACACCGTCCTGCCTACACCCGTCGTGGCCGCATCCCACGCGGGCCATGCGATGGCCGCCACGAGTACGGCCGAGGCCGGTTCCGTGACCGGTAACGGTGAAGCGGGCGTTGGTGAAGCGGGCGTTGGTGAAGCGGGCGTCACCGGGCAGGTCGACCGGGTCCTCACCGCGGCGCGTGGGGCCGGGCTGGACGGACCGGTCGAGATCGACCTGCCCGCCAAGCCGGGCGTGGCCTGGAGCGTTGCCCAGACCGACAAGTTGTGGCCGGTGCGGCTCAGCCAGGTCGCGGTCGATCCCGCCGATGGCCGGATCATCTCTCGGGCCGACTGGGCTGACTACCCATTGCTCGCGAAACTCACCAAGCTCGGGGTCGCCGCGCATATGGGCCTGCTGTTCGGCCTAGCCAACCAGCTGCTCCTCGCATCTTTGGCGGTTGGCCTGCTGTGTATGATCATTTGGGGTTATCGGATGTGGTGGCAGCGGCGGCCCGTCCGTGATGAACGGCGGGCGCTCGTCGGTCCGGCTCCGGCACGCGGGACCTGGCGTGGGTTGCCGCGACCGGCGCTCGTCATTGGGATTGTGCTCACCGCTGCCGCTGGTTGGGCACTGCCCGTTCTCGGTGTGACCCTGCTGGCCTTCCTCATGTTTGACGTGGCTCTCGGCGCCATCCGGCGGGCGCGGCGGCGTGGCGGCACACCCGCCTGACCCGACATCACCCCGCGGCCCTGCGGCGGCACCGGCAGCCGTTGCCACCGGGCTGGGCCGCGGGGCTGGGCTCGCTCCGCCGACCGACCGAAGCCGTGGAACTCGATGACGGTGGACTCGTTTGTTTCCCGGAGCGTGCCCGCGGACGGTTCGACGAAGCGAGGTGCGTGCCCCAACCTCGCGACGCCGCGTCCCCTGTTGCCTGGCCGGAGCGGGCTGACGATGCGGCCGACAGCTCCTGAGGGGGCTGTGAGATCCTGGGACAGCACATGGCGGGTACATGGCAGGCAGACCCCGGCGAGCCGGACGTAGCCTGACAGCGTTTCCGCAGGTCAGGAGGGCTCGCCTAGTGGCCGATGGCGGCGGTCTTGAAAACCGCTAGGGGTGGCAACGCTCCTCGTGGGTTCGAATCCCACGCCCTCCGCTCTGACCAGGAGAAAAGCGCTATGCCGCAAGGGTTTTTGCGGCTCTGCGGAGATCGCATCGACATCCCACGTCCGCCGGTCGTTCCCGGCTGCTGCTGCCGATCGCCGGTCGCTCGCGGACAATACGCGGTCGCGATCATGGGGCCGCCGACAGACCAAGCGCGGCAGCGACGCGGAGCCGCGCGGCCACGTCTTGGCCGACGATGCACTTCGCGTAGACGTGCAGCAGGACCGCGACGGAGTGCCCGGCCCACTCGGCGATCAGCGTCGGTGGGACCCCAGCGTTGAGCCAGGTCGAGACCGCCGCGTGACGTAGGTCGTAGGGCGTGCCAGCGAGCGGGGAGGCAACCTCGCCAGCCGTGCGTGTCCGGCGGCGGCCCTCCTCAACGTGGTAGATCACCCGGTAGTCGCCCACCCTGAGCCGGAACACACCCGAAGGCTCACCAACGAGTGCTCGGAGCTTGTGGGGACGAGGATCGTTCGACAGCTGCGTTACCGCCGCCAGCACTCGGCGCGCTGCCACACCGTCGAGCTTATGCCTGGCTGAAGTCACGGCAGCCCGTCCCGCCATCGCGGGGCACCTCGCCGATATCCATAGCTGCGGCGCCTACCGGCGCGATCGACATCTGCGGGCTGAGCCGCATCGACCACCTCGACACCCTCCGCGTACAGCACCCACGCTTAGGCTGGCCCGCAACCCACGCCGCAGTACTGGTGATCGCGACGGGCCTGCCGATCCTCACCGCCGATTGCGAGCGGTATAAGGGCGTCCCTGCCGACCTACTGTCATTGTGAATGATTCCCGTAGGTCGTCGGCGGGGTGGGGATGGCTCAGCCGATGCGGCGGCCAGGCCTTTCAATCCCTCCAGGGATGATCAGTGGCCCGAAGATAAACCCGCAGGTCAGAAGTATGATCGTTATCATGGAGGATTGAGGGACGGGTGCCTACCTCGGGGCCAGGCCAGACGTCGTGGACGCGTAGGTTCCCGCGAAGACCTTCCCGAGACGGTCGTGACCCCGATCGACATGATTATCTCTTCAGGAAGGCGAGCGAACAGCTGGACCGCTCAACCACGCCCGTGTGCCGCGCCGACGAACCGTTGTGGCAGGAGACTGACCCGCGCCGCCGGCCGTGTCGGACCGGGTGGCGATTCGAGGAGGAAACCGTGCTTCGCCTCGCGCGCCGCGGCCGGGTATCGGTGGCACCCGGCCGCGGCGCGCGAATATCTCCGCGGGCACGCCGCGGCCCAGCGTACGAAGACGTTCAGATCCCTCCGTGATTCACCTGCGGCTCTGCCCGCGGCCGCGTCAGCGACACACCACTGGCCGTGCCAACACCGCCAGAGAGCGGTCGGTCAAATCGTGACCGTGTGCCGGAGAGCCCTGGCCCGAGGCGGCTCAGTGGATTCGCGAATCGGCCGCGGGCTCCGCGCGGCTG
>NZ_CAKJTP010000006.1:4866-11631 GCF_917627335.1 Protofrankia sp. CiT1
TTTCGCCTCACCACGAGATGTCACAACGACGGTGCATCGCGCGGGTGACCCTCAATGCCAGGTTTATCTCGCCGGGCTGGCATCGAGCGCGCGGTGGAAGAATTCGGCGGTGTCACGCCGGATCTCCACCGCGTGTCCGGTGCAGCAGTGATCGCCATCGTCGTAGATTTTCAACGTGACTTCTTGATCCTTGTGTCTTGTTTGCAGGCTGTCCCTGAGCCATTCCTTGTCCCGTATGGTTACCAGTGGGTCTTTCCTGCCATGGACGATCCGCAGCGGAACCCGCACGTTGTCGAGCAACGCCTCGTTGCGCAACGAGAAAACCGCGTCGGCTTCGGGAAGATCGTTTGGGCCGGTCACGCCCAGCACCTGACAGTACTTGCTTTTCAGGAAAAACGGCAGTTTCCGGAACCCCGCCGTGTCGACGGGTCCGCCGAGGTCGTAGACCGCACCCACCCGTGGGTCCTCGGCGGCCAGCTTGATTGCCCACAGGCCGCCCCAACTGATGCCGATGACACCGATGCGAGAAGCGTCGACCGGATATTGCTCGCTCACCGCGTCCATGGCTGCCTGGACACTTTTCGTGAAGTCCATCGACCAGGTCAGTCCCTCGAGAAAGAAGCTCTCGCCCTGGCCGGGTCCGTCGAGACAGAACACCGCGAATCCGTTGTCCTGCAGCGCGAGCTCGGTCGCGAGGTGCTCCTCCTTTGTGTCATCCATGCCGTGAATGATTATGATGAGCGGCGCGGGAACGCCACCATTGCGCGGAAGGTGCAGGTTGCCATAGCATTTGCGACCAGCCCACGGGATCTCTACCCGGTGATAGAGCTCCCCCCACGCCAACGACTCGGCCGCCAGATAGTAGTCACGGGAGCGCCGGTACGCCGTGCGTTTCACGTCGTTGATGGGGAGGCAGCCCCACTGGGTCATATGCGCCAGATAGGATAGATGGCGAAGTCCGTCGATGCGTTTCTGCGCGCTCTGGTCAGCGTCCTTTTCAACCTGGTCCGCGGCCTCGTCAAGCAGGACCGTGGCGGCGTGTGGCCAGTCGTCTATGCTGTCTATGCTGTTAAGGAAGCGCATAAGCGTCTCGTCGGAGATGGATGATGCTCGCCACCTGTTCCAGAACGGGCGGGTCACGTTCTTGACGCCCACTGTCCTGGACAGGGAACGGACGGTCCAACTTGCCACTCTGTCGACGAATCGGTAGCTTTCCGTGTCGCTGACATTCGGATTTACCAAAGTGCTCATTAGTTTTTCACACCGAATTTCATGGACTCGACCGGAGTGAGTTCGATGAGTTTCGCGCCGCGACGGACGGCGTCCTCGTCAAGCGCCGCGATCGGTTCAGGCCGCGGATCGGTTGCCATTCGTCGTTCGTTCGCGTCGATGACCTGATAAAGGTCGAACCCGTATTGGTTACGCATGATTTTGCGACCGAGTTCATTGATCATGCAGTTCGTGCTACAGGTGCCGGTATTTTTCGGTTTACTCCAGCCGATCTTTTCCAGATCGGCTATCTGTTCGTCGACTGACGGTTTGGCGACGATCTCGTAGAACGGCACCAGCGCGGTTCGGCAGGGTTGTGAATCCAGTAGTCGCGCGGCCTCGGCGTCTTTTTTCATGGCGTACGAGCGTAGCCGGGAGACGAACTTCTCGACCAGTGTGTCAACAGCTGGCAGACCACCACCGGAAAGCACCGGTGAACCATTCAGATCGAGCCGGTTCTGTCCTTTCTGCGTTCCGATGAAACAGAGTGGAATATCGTTGTCGTAGCAGAAGACCGTCGCGTGCGCGGCGATCGTCGCAAAGCACGGCCAACAAGCGGAACCATAGGTCATGGCGGAGCGGACCAAGTCACGGTCACCATCCTCGTTGACCGTGAAGCCCAGGCGGAACAACGAGTCCATCGGCCTGCGTTCGGGCTCGGCGATAATCAGCTCGATGCCGAGTCTCTCACAGAGCTTCTGTGCGTTCTTGATGGCGATCGGCGACTGGTAGCCCTGATTCAGCATCCACGCGGCAACCCGGAGGTCGCGCCGGGCCAGCTCCATCAGCATCCAGCTGGAATCCTTCCCGCCGCTGTAGAGAACCACCGCGTCGTACTTTGCTTCAGGGCGTTTCTCGGGAATGCTCGCGACGAGCTCTACCAGCCCCTTCATGGAGCCGGGCAGAACTGAAGAAAATCGGCTCGTGGCCGACGAGCCGAGGATGCGCCGCAGCCGGTCGTTATGATAGATCTGGATTATGAGGTTGAGTATCCACTTCTGATTTTTTTCGTTACCTTGTCCGTGCTCCGTTGTTCTGTTCGTTTCTGTGCAGTAGGAGCACAGGTCGCCAGCTGGGTGCGTGGACACGCCGCTGTCGGTCGCAGCGATGTACTGGTCGTAGGCGAGCGGCATCCCGCAACGTATACAGACGGAGGTGTTGATCTCAGTACTCATTATTGGCTCGCCTCTCAGGAGGATTTTTTTCCGATGGCCGCCCGCAACTTGTCGATGGGCAGCACATGCGGACCGCACTGCAGCGCTGGAATGCATAGCTTGTTCTGGTCGAATGCCGTCATGTATGCGCTGATCATTTCTGGTGTCGGTTCGCCGATGGTGGGTGTGATTCCTGGTTCCAAGGCAAATATCATGCCTTCGGTGAGGCATGACCACGCCGTGCTGCTGCCGTCTGCGCCGACTTCCGCGAAGTCGAACGGGAAGCGGGACCTGAAACCGATGCTGCGGCAGTCCACCAGGCCGGCCTCGCACGGTACGATGTCGGCCCGCTCCACGACACGCCGCCACGCGCCCTCTCGCGACCAACAGTACGGCTGACTGTCGTCAATCAGGATAGTGCCGGGGGCCACCTTGTCTATGTCCACGACGTACGCGGTGCTCACGGCACTGACGAGCACATCGGTCGAGTAGCAGGAGCTGTCCGCGGGCAGTGCGCCGGTGGCATCGGTGATTTCGAAAGAAGTTTTCAGCCCGATTGTGCGCCGAAACTCCTCGGCCAACCGATCGAGCTTACCGCTCATCTGCGGACGGTCGACCAGGACGAGTTCGCCGGGCTTCTCCTCCACCGTCGACAGCAACTGCGCGAAGGAACGCCCGATGCTGCCCACACCGATGACCGTCACCTTTTGTTCAGCGGGCCTGCGGCCAAGCTCCTCCACTGCCTTTTCGTATGTCCGCAGCACGCTGATCGAGGTGACCGCGTGCCCGGTCGTGACGACAATTCCGGCCTGTTCGGCCGGTTTCACGAGCTTGTGGCCGTACAACGAGAGCGCGCCGGTGAGACCACCGAGACAGAGCACCTTCGCACCGGTCTCGGCGGCGGCTGCGATCGCGTCGACCTCCAGGACCTGGCCGCAGCGCCTGCGGGCGGAGGCGTCGATGAGCTCGTTGGCATAGAAGGGCAAGAACAGGATGCCCACCCGCAACGCTCCGATCGTGACGATTTCACCGAAGACCGGTTTCATATGGCGCGTTAGTTGAAATCGGTCGGCCGTGCTGAGGTGGACACTCCAGGGAAACAGTCGGGGGAGATCGTTCTCGTCGCGCGGATGGGTGACAAGAACAACGTCCAACGCCCCGCTTGACTCCTTGGTTTTCCGCCATTCCGACAGAGCGTCGGGACCGATGAAACCGCTCGATTCTGACACGTCTAACCTCCTGTTTCAGGGCGGGCAAATATGGCCATCGGAAGTCTGTTGTGATCGATGCCAAGGAGGAGCCTAGCCACTGGACCGATTATGCGCATTCTCAGGTTTTCGATCAGTACGGATCGTCCTGAAAAAGAACATCCAGCGGTCCGGCAGCCTGTTTCCTGACTGGACAGATTTTCCGCGCGTTTGGATTTTTGGATTTGGCCATTTTTGCAAACGATTATTTTAGTTGGGTGATTTGTGGCTGAAGGCAATGGCCAGCGCCTCGTCCTGATCAGTTCGTGGGTGGGCGGCTGCCAGCGAGGTACTGCTACCGATATCTGGACCAATCGTCATTGGCTATGCGAAACACCCTCCGGCGGTAGCCGAGGGAGGGAGTAGCCGCTGCGCCGCACCTCGTCTGACCTAAACGCGATCGGCAATAGGGGTATGGATCAAGGAGTGGGGCTGGGGTGCGTGCATCGCGAGGCGGCGGAGGGAGCCACCGGAGGTGGTGGGTGGCGACTGACGGGCCGGGTACCCGTGCATCGCGCGGCGATGGACGGGGAGCGATGCGGCGAGGTGCGTGCCCTGGCCCCGCGACGCCGCGTCCCTATTGCCGGGCGCTCTTAGCGGTCGATTTACATCGCTGTGATGGCAGACTATGTGTGAGGTGGTGGGCGACGGGAGGATGCGGATGACGGGGCAGTGGGTGTCGGCTGCCCGCCGGCTGTCATGCTGGAGCCTGTCATGTGCGGCGGTTGGGCCGCTGTCCATGTCTTTTGTCGTCCGGCCCGCGGGAAGCTTGTGCACCGTCCGGCCCGCTGGGAGATCGTGATGCCTCCTTCGGGGTTGCTCGCGGAGGACCCGGAACGAATCGGTTCCTACGTTCTTCTTGGCCGGCTCGGTGCCGGCGGCATGGGCGTCGTCTACCGGGCGGAAGATCCGCAAGGGCTGGTGGTCGCGCTCAAGGTCATCCGATCCGATATCGCCGACGATCCCAAATTTCGGAAACTGTTCCGGCGGGAGGCCCGCAACGCCCAGCGGGTTGTGCCGTTCTGCACCGCTCCGGTACTGGATGTCAATGCCGACGCCGAGCAGCCGTATATCGTCACCGAATTTGTGGACGGTCCGACGCTCAGCGCCGTGGTCGAACGGGACGGTCCGCTTCCGGACGTCAAGCTGTACCAACTCGCGGTCATGACCGCGGTCGCGATGATCGTGATTCACGATGCCGGCATCGTGCACTGTGATCTCAAGCCGTCGAACGTGTTGCTGTCCCCGCTCGGCCCGAGGATCATTGACTTCGGGGTTGCACGTGCTGTCGACGCCACGACCGCGGCCACCCAGACAGGTGTGTTCGGGACACCTGCGTTCATGGCACCGGAGCAGATCAGGCGTTATAACAGCGTCACTCCGGCAGCGGATGTCTTTGCCTGGGGCGGCATGATTGCCTATGCGGGCACCGGCCGGCGGCCGCATGGGGACGGCAGGCCCGATGTGATGCTTTACCGGGCCGTGCACGACGAGCCGGATTTCGAGGGTTTGGACAGCAGGCTGCGCCCGCTTGTCGCGAAAGCGATGGACAAAGATCCCCAGCGCCGGCCGTCGGCGACGGACGTGCTCGTCGAGTTGTTGAGCAAACATGCGTCGGAACAGGAACTGGAAGACATCCTGACCGAGATTCGTCGCGGCCAAGTCCGTGGGACGGAGCTGGCCGCGATACTCAAGCGGCTGCTCAGCCTCGCCGCGGCGGCAGCTGAAACGACCGTCTCGGTCCTGCCCCCGCGGATCCTATCCACCGGCACGAATACGCCGATTTCGACCATGAACAACACGACTGTTCCGGATGAGAACGCGCCGCGGCCGATTCCGGTCCCACCGGCTCGTCACCAGCCGGACCAGGAAAAGGGTAAGAAGGAAGGCACGCGTAATGGCGGGCTCGGCCGGCTCCTTCACCGGCGGCGGTCCCGTCTTCTCGCGGCGGTCGGCGCGGGCGCGCTGGCGGTGGCCATCATATGGGCCTACAACCCGCCCCACCCACACTCGGTCGTGAAACCCACGTACGTGATTGGTTTCCAGGGGACGCTGACCGGTGGGAACGCGGCACTCGGCCGCAGCTCCCTCCTGGGCGCCCGGACGGCTGTCGAGCTTGCGAACCAGGACCCTGATCTCCCCTTCAGGTTGACGATGAAGGAGTCGGACGATCAGGGTTTGGCGGATAAGGGTGCTGGCGCAGCCCGGGAACTCATTGACGATCATAGTGTGGTGGCCGTCATCGGCCCCACCTTCTCCGGGCCGGCGGAGAAGAGCATATTGAGTTACTCCGGCGCCGGTCTTGTAGCAGTGAGCCCGTCGGCGACCGGGCCCGGGCTGACCTCGCTGGGCGTGGGCCCGGTGAGTACCTTCTTCCGGACAGTTTCCCCGGACACGGTGCAGGGGCCCCAGAGCGCGAAGTACATGATTTCGAAACTCAGCCCTCGTGGCGTTCTGGTGCTCTTCGATAGCAGCAACTCATACGGTACGGGTCTCGCTGATGAGCTGGTGAAACAGCTCAACCGGATCCAGCAGCAAAAGAATTTGCCTGTCACCGTGACCACCCGGGCGGCTGCCCCGGGCACTGACTACGCGAAGCTTCTCACGGATCTCAGTTCGTATAACCTGGTGTACTACGCCGGTTATACGTCGGAGTTCGTCGAGATAATCAAGATTCTCCGGCAGCGGAAATTCACGGGCACGATAATGAGTGGTGACGGGAGTAACAGTGATCTGCTGCTCACGGGAGTGGGCGGGGACGGTGCTGAAGGCGTTTATCTTACCTGCCCGTGTCGCGAAGTCGCCGAGATCGAACCGCGGAGCCAGGCGGTGCAACAGTTCGTCGACGTGTATGAAAAGATTTCTTCAGGTGCGCAGCCGGACTTCTACGCCGCCGACGCCTTCGATGCCACCAGGGTCGTCATCGACGTCCTGAAGCGCCTGCGCGGAAAGGTGAGCCGCCAATCTGTCGCCCACACCTTCGGTGATCCGAAATTTATCAGGGATTTCGAGTTTGAAGGCATAACGAAGAAAATCAAATTCGATATGAGTGGAGAGGTGCAGGGCGGTGATATTTTCATCTACCAGGTCAGGGA
>NZ_CAKJTP010000006.1:12014-13471 GCF_917627335.1 Protofrankia sp. CiT1
CGGGCGGCGGCAGTATATCGGCAGCGCGGTGGAGCTGGCCCGTGGGAATGGCTGACCCGCGCTGGCGCCGCTGCCGTGGTGAGTGCCCGTGGTGAGCCTGGTGGCCATGTTGACGAGCAGCCGCCTGGAGGCCGCCCGCTTGGGAGCCGGGTCATGTTCGGCTGCGTCGGCGGACTGGTGTGTCCGCGGACTGGTGTGCGTCGCGGACGCAGCCGGTCGTCGGCTATGCCGGGCGGCCCGCCGGGCACGCGAGTTTCCTGTGATGATGTCGCTTTGTAGTCATTTTTGTACGGAGAGAACTGATGGGGGGCGTTGAGTCTCGTTGCCGCGCCCGTCGGAAAAGGTTGCGCGACGGTTGTCACCTTCTGCGACAGGATGACCGGGTGCCGATCCGACGCCAAACCCCGTCAACCCGCACGCCGCGGCGTGCTCAGCCGATGCTGCCACTGCCGATCCGCAATGCCGGCCAGACAGCCAGGAGCCGTGATGTACCAGCGCCGGCATCATGCGGTGGCTGTAGCGCCCGGTGGACCGAGCCGGACGCCACACATTGCCGGATCTGTCATGCCACCTGGCAGGACCTGCAGGGGTTCGACTCGCATCTGGCGGAATGCCAGCCAGGACTCGTGATCCGCTCTGCTCGGGCGCCACGGCGCTGACCGTCGGATCACCTGCCGGGGTGGCAGCCCCGAGGGGCGTTCCCCTGTCATGGCCGACCGCTTCGCTGAGGCATGGACGGCTCGACCGCGTCCGAAAGAGACCTCATCGACGTGCCTCGCGGATGTTTTGTCCGTACCAGGGCGGTTTTCTGTCGTATCCAGGCCGGTTGGCTCGCCGAGCGCGTGGAAAAGGGCGCTATCCGCCGTCCGGCCCGGTGCGCCGGACGGCGAATTCTGGCTCGCCGACGCCGCCTGTTCCGCCATTGTCGGAGGTGGTCGACAAGTAGCCGGCAGTCATATTTGTAGCATTTTGTCCACCACTGGTGAATGGAAGGAATCCTTGGCGGTCAACGACTGCGATCGTGATTCCTTCGCGTGTTTGGCGGCCCCTGGAATCCGGCACCTCGTCACCAGGGGTCACAGCTGGCGTGTCGACCCGCAGCGAGAAGCAACATATGCCCATCTGGAGTTGGTCAGTGCCACAACTGTCCAGCGATTTGATGTGACTCTCCGTCGTTGTTCGTCGAGGCAGCTGTAGCGCCCAGCGATCACCTCGTCCACAGTTGCGTGGGCGCAGTCCGGGATCTGGTACCAGCACCAGGGTCCGTTCTCGCAACTGGAGAGGCGGATCAGGAGCTGGTAGTCAGTTGCCGGGCCGGACCGCAGGTTGAGGTGGCAGCCGTTGGCGGCGGTGGGGAGCGCATACCAGTGCGTCGCAGACAGCGGGGTAGCTGCCCGCCGGGTTTCGGCGATCGCGGGCGAGCCCCAGGAGACGGCCATGGACGAGAGCAGGAGGCC
>NZ_CAKJTP010000006.1:14208-15778 GCF_917627335.1 Protofrankia sp. CiT1
CTCCGCGAACCGTGAGTTTGATCGTCTCGGGGCGGAACGCACCGACCGGGAACATGACACCTCCAGGACCATGGATCATTCACATGCCGATGGAGGAGGTTCTATCGTGGTTGTCGCTCTGTGTAGTGCTACGGCACGCCGTGCGCTCTGAAAGAGCCTGGTCAGCGTGCGGCCTCGGGCAGCGGGCCCACTCGCTGCTCACCTATGGCGAAGGCGGCGAAGTCGATGGTGGTGCCCGTCTCGGGCGCGAACGACCGGTCTCCGCCGCCGTACACGGCCGAGAACATGATGCCGCCGATGCGGACCTTGTCGGAAATACGTGGATTATAGCCGTGTTCTTTGACGGTTTCCTTGTTGTCGATCCAGACGTCCAGCAGCCCCTGAGAGAATGTCTCGAAGTTCATGCGGACACCCTGCTCGACACAGATCCACTTGTTAAGCTCCCATGTCCATGACTTCTTGCCGGAAACTTTGACCGGTGCGTCTGGGCGGGCGGTGTTCGAGTAGACGATCCCTTCGCCTTCCTTGCGCCAGGCGAACCGGCTGGCGAAACCGCTCCGGTCGGAGTCAGTACGTTGATCGTTTCCTTTGTTGTAGATGACTCCGTAGAACCCGGGGAGCTTCCCCCCTTTTCTGAAATCGAAATCATGTGGGAAGCGCACATAATAGCGCAGGTACATTTCGAAGGTCGGCCGGCCCTCCATGGCGACGAAGAGCTGGCTGCCGCCGTAGGTGTTGCCGTCGTTGTAAACCTGGGCCTTGGGATCGTTGAACGTGTCGCCCGCTGGTAGTGAGACCCGGACGATCTGCTGGAAGCGGGGGTCGTCGGAGGGCAGTATCTGCGCCCGGTCCAGGCCGAAAGTCGCGCGTTGCTGCGGAATGAGGCCCTTGCCGAAGAAGTCCGCCGCGCCAGTGTCCAGGAACCGCGCTGCCGCGCTCGCGCTCGGCGTCACTGAGGGGTCTGGCGGGAGGGTCTCGCTGGCCGGGTCGAAGGGGTGCTTGGGTTTCGAGCAGCCTGTCGCGGCCACGCCCAGCAGACCGAGTGCCGAACCGAGGACGGCCCGTCGGGTCCGGGCCGGTGCCGACGGAAGAACGATCGTGCTGTCAGCGGACTGGCCGGTTGGCGGAGCAGATGTTCCAGGCTGGCAAAATCCGTTCTTGTCGTTCATTTGTCGACCCCCGGCGGTCCGCCACTGAACTCACAATTAAGGGTGGCTGGTAATGGGGGATGCGGTATTGCGGGGCTGGGGCGCGCGGCTCGCGTTATCGTTTTCCGGGCATCGCCGCGTGATGTCCGGATACCCCGCCTCGTCGGTCGGCGCCCAATACCTCCGGCGCATCCCTCCGCCGTCTCGCGATGCACGCACCCCAACCCCGCTCTTTGATCCACGTCCCTGTTGCCGGGCGCTCTAATTCCGGAATTATTTTACCAATTATACCAGTACGGCGAACTCATCGGATATCGGGTCGCGGGGGCTGCCTGCTGGGCGGCGATCTCAGCACGCCGAGCTGGGATTTTTATGCGCGCGACCGGCAACAGGGGGATGCGGTATTGCGGGGCTGGGGCGCG
>NZ_CAKJTP010000006.1:16215-24149 GCF_917627335.1 Protofrankia sp. CiT1
CGGGCAGGTATCTCACGGCGGGCGCGGGCGTCGCGCCCTGTCTGCCGGGCAGCCAGGCCGGAGCGCCGTTGCGGTCATCGCAGGGTGCTCCGGCTGGTGCCGACAGGCCCGCCGAAGCGGGCTCGGGCGGAGCGAGCCTACGGCCGGCCGAGCGCGTGGTAGTCCCACCCGGCGGCACGCCACTGGACGGGGCTGAGGGTGTTACGACCGTCGATGATGACGCGGGCCGAGACGACCGCGGTCAGCGCGGCCGGGTCGAGCTCGCGGAACTCCATCCATTCGGTGAGGTGCAGGACGATGTCCGCGTCGGTCGCGGCATCCACGGCGCTGTCGGCGTACGTGAGATCAGGGTAGGCGCGCCGGGCGTTTTCGATGGCGGCCGGGTCGTGCACCGTGACGGTTGCGCCAGCCTGGCGCAGGGCGCTGGCCACGGCGAGGGCCGGGGAGTCACGGATGTCGTCGGAGTTGGGCTTGAAGGCCGCGCCGAGGACCGCGACCTTCTTGCCGGTGACGTCACCGCCCAGGAGCCTGGTGGCGAGCGCGACGGTGTGACTGCGCCGCCGCAGGTTGATGGCATCCACTTCGGCCAGGAACTTCACCGACTCGCCCGCGCCGAGTTCGGTCGCGCGCGCCTGGAAGGCACGGATGTCCTTGGGCAGGCAGCCGCCGCCGAAGCCGAGGCCGGCGTGCAGGAAGCGGCCGCCGATCCGGGTGTCGTAGGAGATGGCTTTGGCCAGGTGGGTGACGTCGGCCCCGGTGACCTCGCAGACTTCGGCCATGGCGTTGATGAAAGAGATCTTGGTGGCGAGGAAGGCGTTGGCCGCGACCTTGACGAGCTCGGCGGTCGGGTAGTCGACGACGACGAGGGGAGTCCCGGCCTCGAGTACCGATCCGTAGACCCGGCGCAGCGTCGCCTCGGCCGTGCCGTCGGCTGTCACGCCGAAGACGAGCCGGTCCGGGCGCAGGGTGTCGTCGACCGCGAAGCCTTCCCGCAGGAACTCGGGGTTCCAGGCGAGCTCGACCCCGGGCGCCTCGGCGGCCAGCCAGTCGGCGAGACGGGCAGCGGTTCCGGCCGGGACCGTGGACTTGCCCACGACCAGCGAACCGGGGCGAAGCCCGCCCGCGATCAGCCCGCTGACAGCGGAGTCGACGTAGCGCATGTCCGCCGAGTTCGAGCCGGGGTGCTGCGGTGTCCCGACACAGATGAAGTGGACGTCAGCTCCGGCGGCGGCTTCGGCGAGGGAGGTCGTGAATGACAGTCGGCCGGACTCCAGGTTCTTCCGGAGCAGCTCCTCCAGCCCCGGCTCGAAGAAGGGCACTTCACCAGCGGCGAGACGCGCGATCTTGTTTGGGTCAACATCAACACCGATGACCTCGAACCCGAGCTCTGCCATGCAGACCGCGTGGGTCGCGCCCAGGTAGCCGGTCCCGATTACAGAAATTCTCAACGGACTAACAACTGTTGTCTCTTCCATGATAAAACGTAAACCCCCACCTGGCAGTAATGTTACTTTGAGTGTCGCGGATTCGACATGATCCGTTAACGTTAGGCAAGTCCGGGTCATGTGCCGCGGAGAAGAAAGATTATGCTTGCATCTGATGGAGCTAAAGTAAAACTACTCAACGTGATCGGCGTTTTTTGTAGCAGGGCAAGTGCGTTCGGTAGCAACGAGACCCCCGGTGTGTCTGCGATTTGCATCACACTGCTAGCGTCCTTCCAGCACTGCTATGGGGGGTGGGGGTTGTTTGGCCCGCACACCTGACGACCATTCTTTTGGCCGACATGATGAGGGCGGGCCGGCGGACATCTACTTTCTCGGGTAGGTCTTTCGGCAAGCCTCCGGAGGGAAACCGTTAGGCAATGGACGCGCTCAGTTCCGTGATCGACCGCATCGGATCGTACTGGGGGCTTGTTCCTCTCGGGATCGCTGGAGTGATCTCGTGGTCGGTGTGGTTGTTCCGACGGGTATTGTCTTCTCGCTACAAGCCGACCGAGAACGACTTCCGCGCCTCGACGTCCGTCGTCGTCCCCTCCTTCCGGGAGGACCCTGACGTCATTGAGCGTTGTCTCAAGACGTGGCTCGACCAGGATCCCGATGAGATCATTATCGTTCCAGACGTCGAGGACACCGAGCTCATCAGGCGACTGACCAGACACGCCCGCGACAATCCGGTCATGCGGGTGATCCCGTTCGTGCACGAGGGGAAACGATCAGCGCTGGGCGTCGGTATCTCCGCGGCTACCAAGGAGATCGTGGTGCTCTGCGACTCCGACACCGCCTGGGAGCCGGGCCTGCTCGCCGCCGTCCAGATGCCCTTCGTCGATCCCAAGGTCGGCGGGGTCGGTACCCGCCAGAGCGTCTACAATGCGCGTACCAGTGTCTGGCGCAGGGTAGCGAACTGGCTGGTCGACATCCGTTACCTCGACTACGTGCCGGCGCAGGGCAGAGCCGGGGCCGTGGCCTGTCTGTCCGGCCGGACGGCGGCTTACCGCCGTGAGGCCATTCTCCCCGTGCTCCACAATCTGGAGAACGAGTTCTTCCTGGGCCGGCGCTGTATCGCCGGGGACGACGGCCGCCTCACCTGGCTCACCCTGGCATCCGGTTACAAGACCATGCACCAGGATTCGGCCCGCGCGATTTCGATGTTCCCGGACGGGCTGAAGCCGTTCATCAAGCAGCGGGTGCGGTGGAGCCGTAACTCCTACCGCTGCTATCTCACGGCCATCTACAAGGGCTGGCTGTTCCGGCAGCCGCTGATCTGCCAGATCAGCGTTCTGCAGATCCTGCTGACCCCGGTCACCATGGGGGTGGCCATGACCTACCTCGGGTTCTGGATAGCGCGCCCGCAGGCGAACGCTCCGCTGATTGCCATCGCCTGGCTCCTGGGTGGACGTGCCGTCCGTGGGTTCTCGCACCTGCGGGAGCATCCGCGGGACATCTTCATCCTCCCGGTAGTTGTTTTGATGATCGTAATTGTCGCCCTTCCGATCAAGACATGGGCGTTCATCTCCATGAACAAGCAGGGCTGGCTGACCCGCCGCGCCGACCTGATCGGCGGCGAGGGGCAGTCGGACGCGTCTGTTCGGATGAGTCAAAAATGATCGGAGTTTCATGATCACCCCGATGTCCGGACTCTCCGCTGCTCGGCGTTTGCTGCCCGATGCCCGTCGCCGCCCGCGGCACGGCGCGCACGCGCGAGCCGGTAGCGCGCTCGTCGGGATGGTTATGGCGCTAGTCTCAGGTCTTGCGTTCGCTCCTGGCGTTGTGGGCACCGCGGCAGCGGCGCCGCTGCCACCGCTGCCGCCGGTCACCTCCGCGGATGCCAAGCAACAGTCCAACCTGGTCGATACCGAGGACCTCCGGCTGCGGTCGATGTTCGCGAAGTTCGGCGTGCTGAAGGCGCCGTCCATCGTGCAGACCCAGGGCAGCCTGCCCACCCTGCTGCTGCCGGGCCGCCCGGCTCCCTACACGGTCGAGGACGTCGTTGCGGCTGGTGGCATGCGCAAGGACGTCGACGGCGCACTGCTTGAGCTGACCAGCATCGTCGTCGGGCCGAACGCGCGCTTCATCATCGACCAGCGCTTTGGGACGCTGCGGCTCGCCAGCAGCGCGGCGGGGTTCGTGGCGCTGACCAGTTGGCGTGGTGCCATTGAGATCAATGGAAACCCTCAGCAGCCGATGAATGTCATCTCCTGGGATGTCAAGGAGCTCAAGCCCGATCTCAATCCGGTTGACGGGCGTGGCTACATCCGCACGATGGGTGGCGAGCTTGTCGTGCGTAATGCGCGCGTGGCCAACCTCGGCTTCTGGAACGGCCGTACCGGTGGACTCGCCTGGACGGGCAGCAAGGGGCAGCCCAGCACCGGCGGAGCGGCCAACTCCACATTCATCAACAATGTCTGGGGTGCCTATATCTCCGGTAGTGAGGGCATTCAGATGATCAATGTTCGGCTGGAGGGCAACGACCGGGCCGGTCTTGCCGTTCACCGGGACGCGGTCAGCACCCTCATCTCCGGCAGTACCGCCATCGCGAACCACGGTGACGGCATCACCATCGACCGTGCGTCAGGCTCCCGGGTGATGCGCAGCACGATCTCCGGCAACAGCGGTGACGGCATCACCTTGGACGGCCGCGGCATCGGCCTTGTCGCCACCGCCACCGGGGTACAGATCAATCAGGTCAAGGGCACCGTCATCGAGGCCAACAAACTGACCGACAACGGCCGCTACGGCATTCGCGTCCTCGGCGGTGAGGATGCTTCCGTCCGCGGTAACACGGTCGCGGGCAGTACGGTGGGAATCGTCATCAAAAGTGGCGCGAACGGCACCCAGATCGTCGACAACACGGTCAGCGGTGTCACCGAGTCCGCGATACAGGTGGGGCCGGACGCCAAGCGGACGGCGATCACAACCAACAAGTTGTCCGATGGCCGGATGGGGATCATCACCCAGGACGCGCCGACGAATATCATCAGCCGGAACACGATATCGGGGGCGACTGAGTTCGCTGTCTCGATCCGGGGCCAGGCCGACGGGACGACGATAGGTAACAACACGCTGTCCGGCCGAGGCTGGCGTGCGGTGGACATCAACAAAGCTACTGGGATCACCGGCGCTGCCCTTACCGGTAACGATGTCTCGAACTGGATTCCACGGGTCGAGCGGCCCTGGTATTCAATCTTCGAGCGGCACCCCGCGTTGTTTGTCTGGTCCTTCATGGCGCTGCTGCCGATTCTGGGCTGGCGCATCCGGCGCCGCTGGCGCAAGCGGGCGGCGGAGCATCCCTATCCCGAGTCGGATCTACTCGTGCAGCGGATGAACAAGGTGAGTGATCCGAAGAGATCCGCATTGGCAGCCGTTGGCGTCAAGGAAGCGGCGGTGCCCGTTGGGGCAGCAGCTGCCATGCTGTCCGCTTCGCCGCCGGTTTCGGCCGATTCCGAACGGATGCCCATGGTTCCGGGGCAGGCCGGGCCCCGTGCGCCGAGCCACCGCGGAGCGGCCGCGGAGCAGCGGCCGGGGGGCAGCCAGCCCCGGCCCGCCGACGCGCCCTGGTTCGCTCCTGGTACCCCCGCCGCCGATCCCGGCGCCGCGCTGGTGCCCGCGGCCCTGCGGACACCGCTGGACGGCCCGACGGAGACGTTCCAGCGCCGGATACCGGAGCGGGCGCATTCCCCGTTCAGCCAGGATGACAACCCGACCATGGATGTGCGGTTTCAGCGTGACCGGATCCAGGGGTACCAGGACGACCCGTTGAACGGGCACGGGAATGGGAACGGGCATGGGCACGGGCACGGGAATTTTTATGGGAACGCTCATGGTTACGACGACGACTTCCAGCCGGCGATCCGGCCGGAGCTCGCTCCATCAGCTGACCGATTCCCGCAGTGGAACGCTCACCCAGCTGAACCGCAGGGCTATCCGAATGCCGTTGATGAGGACACCACGACCATAGTCAGTGACGAAGGCGTGTCAGTGGTCAAACTCGACGCCGTCGGGCCGGCTCGGGCAATGATTTCCTACAACAATGGCCGGAGTCGCGACCGTCATGGGCGAAAGGACCCGGAGTGACGCCTGTCGCCATACGCCAGGGGCGGTTGCGGCTGTTTGCTACGGCCACCGCGGCCGTAGCGATCGCCACAGCGACCGCCTCCTGTCATGGTGACGATGCGAAATCGGTCGTGCCGGAGGCGCCCACCGCGCTGGCGGACGGGGTCGGGCTCTCCGGCCAGGCGCAGCAGGCTGTCTGCCCGCCGGGCGCTCCCACCGTCCACGACGCCGCCGGCCTCGAGAGCGCGCTGGCCTCGGCGAGCCCAGGCGCTGTCATCCGGATGGCCGACGGGACGTATACCGGCGAGTTCGTCGTCACCAAGGCCGGTACCGAGGGTGCGCCGATCTGGCTGTGCGGTTCGACCAGCGCGGTGCTGGACGGCGGGGATGACGCCGACTACGTTCTGCATCTTGATCATGCTTCTTTCGTTCGGCTGGTCGGTTTCAGCGTCCGCAATGGCAAGAAGGGCGTGATGGCGGATGCCACCCAGCACAGCGTCATCGCTGGGCTGAGCGTCAGCGCTATCGGGGACGAGGCCATCCACCTGCGTGACTCCAGTTCGGACAACCTGGTGACCGGAAACACCGTGCGCGACACCGGACACCGGTCCGCGAAGTTCGGTGAGGGTATCTACATCGGCAGCGCGAACAACAACTGGTGCAAGATTTCGAACTGTAACCCGGACGCCAGTGACCGTAACTTCATCATCGGCAACAACATCGCTGGAACGACCGCCGAGAACATCGACGTCAAAGAAGGAAGTACCGGCGGTCTTATCTCGGGGAACGTGCTGTCCAGCGACAGGATGACCGATGACGGCGGTGACTCGTGGATTGACCTCAAGGGTAACGGGTGGATCGTCGAGAAGAACACGGGCAAGGGCGGCGGGGCGCTCAAGGACGGCATCCAGGAACACGTGGTGAAGGAGGGCTGGGGCCGCCGCAACATCATCCGGAACAACACGCTCGTGGTGAACGCGACCGGCTTCGGAATCTACCTCCATGACAAGGACGTCGGGAACGTGGTCGGCTGTGACAACCAGGTTGTGGGCGCGGCCGCGGGTTTTTCCAACGCCGCCTGTTCCTGACCGTGGCCCCGGCTGGCCGTGCCCTTCCTGATGGGCCCTTCCGGGCCCATCCTGACCATCTCCGGTGCCGTGGGCTGACCCCGGATTCACCGCCGGACCGGATGATCCGGGGCAAAGCAGCTGGCCGTCAACTCAGCTGGTTGCGCGTCCCAGTACCTGCCGGGTGACTTTTCGCTCGGCCACGAACGACAGGAACGGCACGGTTCCCGCAATCATGATCGCAAGAGTGTGGACGGGGCGAAACCGGCAGCGCGATGCCAGGTCCACGGTCAGGGCAAGATAAAGCATGAACAGGAACCCGTGTAGCGGACCCACGGTTTCGGCCACGACCGGCGTGCCCGCCAGGTACTTCAGCGGCACGCCGATCAGCACGAGGGCGATCAGCCCCACGCCCACCACGTATGCCAGTACCCGGAAACGCAGCAGTGCGCCACGGATCGCCTGCTCGCTGTAACGCCCTGTCCGGCCGCTGGCTGCCGGCAACGTGGGCGAAGCCCGGAGGGCATCGAGCGCGGTGTCATCGGCCGGGCTGGTCACCGCGTCCTCGGCCCTGATGACGCGTCCCGCTCGTGCAGCGTGGCAAGATAACGGTTGTACGAGGCCAACTCCGCTTCATCCTCCTCGTCCTCGATGGTGCTCTCGGTCAGGTCGCCGATGGTGAGCCGGTAGGCATCGGCGCGAGCCACGCCATCCGCTCCCAGTGGGGGCGCGCTGCTTGGTTCGGTTTCCGGTGCTGGCGTCGGCGTCGGGTGAAGTTCCTCACGCAGCATCTGCCACCAGCCGAAGACTACGGCGGCAGCGAAGATCGGCCACTCTACTCCGTAGAAGAGATTCTGCAGCGTACCGCGTGCGGACTGCCCCTTCTCCCACTGCCACCAGCCGAGTCGGGCGAAAAGGCCGATCAGGAAGAGGGCGAGCGCATGGCGGAACAGCCACGAGGGTGAGAAGAGGACTCGGCGCACACTTGTGACGCTACCTCCGGTCCGTGCCCGGTGGGGCGGCCTGCCCGCCCCGGCTGGGGGGGGTTAGCGAGGAACGAGCAGGCCGAAACGCACGAAACGGCGTTCTGGTCGATCATGAAGATCCCCAGGGACGAACTATCCGTACGTTCACATGTCCAGTCGCTCCAGCTCGCTGGATGGTTGCCGCGTCCGGAACATCTCTTTGCGGTTGTGGGAGGGCCGTTCGGCCACGGCGGTTTGGACCGCCCGGCAACAGGGGCGTCCGCTCGTGGCCGGACCCGTGGACCAGCGAGTCGACGACGTGTTCGAAGAGGGTCCGGTCGGGGACGCGGCGG
>NZ_CAKJTP010000006.1:24389-35119 GCF_917627335.1 Protofrankia sp. CiT1
TACCCCGGCTCGTCAGTCGCCACCCACCACCTCCGGTGGCTCCCTCCGCCGCCTCGCGATGCACGCACCCCAGCCCCACTCCTTGATCCACACCCCTATTGCCGGGCGCTCTTAATCCTCGAGGAGTACGGCCGCGGCAAGTGAGATCTGTCCCGAGGACACCGCTCCTGGCGGCCACCGGGACGAGGTCCCGCCGTCGTGTTGGAACCCCGGGAACTGGCCATCACCGTCCCTGTCTCCGGCCGCGGCCGACACCGTGACCGTCAGGCTGCGCGGCCCGGTGACAGCGCCGAAGCTGATCCGGACAACCGTGTCGGCCCAGCGGCCCGCCTGGGGCGCCACCAACGACGCCGGGGGGCTGGGCTGTCCGTCGAGGGTGGCTTGGACCTCGCCGCGGACTCCGAGGGTGCCGAGATACAGGTCCAAGTGGCCGTCCGCGGCCGCCGCCAGCGAGACGGTCAGCTTGAGCTCACCGGAAGCCGGTACGGCCAGGCGGCCGGTGTAATCCCTGCCGGTCGCCTGCGGCCTGCCGCCGCTCCAGTCGAAACGGCCCCTCGTTCCGGTCACCGCCGTCGGGCTGGCCCCGACAATGCCGAGCTGGCCGATGAGGGGGTTGCGAAGGTCCGCGCGCGCTTGTTCCCGGACGGGGAAAGTGTTCCCGAGCCCGTAGAGTACCCAATCCCTACAATTTCGCAATGGAAGGATGATTGTTTGTGCTGGAATTGCGAATGAGGAGATTGCTATCTGTTGATCGTTGATGATCGATGTTGTTGCCGTGGCTCGGGGTGTCGCGGGCGTTGTGGTATTTGTCGCGAGTGGCGCCGCGGCCGGTTCGGCCTGGTCCGGCCCGTCCAGGGGGGAGTTCGTGGGTGATGCTGGCAGGGCCGGGGAGCGGGGCGATGCCGAGGTCGAGGGCGCTGGTACCGCTATCGCGGTGATGGGCCGGCGGTCGTCGAACGGTGGGATGGCCCGTACGCCGATCAAGGTGATCGCGGCGATGCTCAGCATGCCGGTGGCCATGCCGATGACGATCATTGTGGGGCGGCGCGGAAATGGCCACGCGGAACGGCTCAGCCTCGATCGCAGGCCGCCGCGTGGCGCTGAGCGCGCGCGTTGCCGGCTGGCGTGGGGAGCACAGGCGCGATCGCCTGGTGCTGGCGCGCCGCCAGCCGCCCTGGCCATGCGTCCGCGGATTTCGGCGGTGTTCGGCTCGTGCGTCAACGCCGCTCTGGTCAGCGCGGCCGGCAGCCACGACTCAGCCTCGATGTGGGCGCGGCTGCCACCGTGCCTACGACGGGCGCCTGTCACGTGGCTTCTCCTCCCCGCAATCGCGCCGGTGGGTCAACGTCTCGCCGCGGGCGCGACAGCCCCTTGCGCGCGCCTGTTTTCGTCCCTCCTCTGGCCGGGGGGGTGGCCACCGGTGGGGACGACGCCACCCACGCGGTCTCATGGGCGCTTGCGGCCAGTAGCCGTTCCAGCTCGCCCGCGCCCTTGGACGTCTGGCTCTTGACCGTGCCGACGGATATTCCCAGGGTGCGCGCGGTCTCATGCTCCGACAGGTCGAATGCGTAACGGAGCACCACGCATTCCCGTTTGCGAGCGGGAAGCGACATCAACGCGGCCCGGACATCGACGACGGCCGGTACATCGGTGTCGACGCTGTTGGTCTCGGCCATGTTGCCGAGCATCCCCAGACCGCGCCGTTCACGCATGATCCGCCGCAGCCGGCTGGTTGCCATGTTCGCGACGGTACGGCGCATGTATGCCAGGGGATTGTCCACCTGTCGCACCCTGGCCCAGTGCCGCCAGGCCGCGGTGAACGCGTCGGCGGTGATGTCGTCAGCCGCGTCGTGATCGTTGGTCAGCAGGTAGGCGAGCCGCGCGAGCTGGCGATGATGCTGTTCGAAGAAGACGTGGAACTCCGCTTCCGAGCTGGCGGACCTGTCACCATCGGTGTAGTTGTCCCGTTCCAACCGGAGTGCTCCCGTAGCTCGTCCGATGGCCGACGCGTTCCCGGCGGTTCGATGATGATCGAGGGGTAGCCCCGCAGGCAACGCAGTCGAAGTATGTCTGACTGCCAGGGTGCGGTCTCGATCGGGTTGGCGTAACTTGACAATCCGACAACATAACAAGATCAAAGTTTTTCTTGCGTAGAGCTGCTTGCCACGACTAACTGTTTACTGCATGTAGTTGCGTGCAGCGCACGCTCGTCCGCGGCCGCGGTGAGCGGGGTCCTGACAAGTGGGTCGCGGTCGTTGCTGGATCTCAATGGTGATGTTTCCCCACACCGCCGGCCAGGGTACTCCCGCGCATATGGTTGCGCCGCGCGTTAACGTTCAGCCCAAGCAGGCCGTTCGTCCCCACCAGCCTGGCACACCACCCCCGCTTGATCCGGACGTTCCCGTTCCGGACGATCCGGGCCCCCTGCTGCCGGACGCCCCGGACCTCCCGCCCGCGCCGCACGAGCCGTCGCCGTACACCACGCCCGCTCCGGCGGAGCCCGAACCCGAGCCGGCATGTGTGCCCGTACGGGATGCCCTCGGTATCTCGTGGGCCTCAGCCCCTGAGCTGGTTGTGGCCTGGGTTTCCCGCGGCGTAAGAGCCGACGGCCGGCAACAGGGGACGCGGCAGCGCCGGGGCTATCGCGGGGCTGGGCTGCGCACCTCGCGTCATCGCTCCCCATCCATCCGCTCCCCATCCATCGCTGCGCGTCCATCGCCGCGCGACGCACGGGTACGCCGGCTCGTCGGTCGCCACCCACCACCTCCAGTGGCTCCCTCCGCCGCCTCGCGATGCACGCACCCCAGCCCCGCTCTTTGACCCACACCCCTATTGCCGGTCGCTCTTACCGGTTCCGCCGGGTGTTGGGATGATTCGCCGCCTGTTACTTTGGGTAGAGTATTTAGGTTCATAGAGTAATGCCATGGGGTGCTGGAGGTTCACGGATGTCGATGGTGAAGATTGATCCTGTCGGTACCGGCGAGAACGGACGCGTCTGGCGCCTGTTGGCCGCGGCCAGCGACGCGGCAGGTATTCCGGTCGCCGATTTCGTGATCGCTCATGCCACCAGGGCGGCGACCGACGTCCTGGCGGACCGTCGGCTCTTCTGCCTCTCGACCGAACAGGAAGATAACCTCGGCGCGCTGGTTGCGAAGCCTCCGCGACTGCCGGCGGGGCTTGCGAGCCTGCTGCAGACAGCCGGGCACGGCAGCGGCGCGCACGGGTTCAATGATATTGAAACGCTTGCGTCCCATCATCGCTGTTCGGCGTTCGACTGCGGATCGTTGCCGACAACGACCTGGTTGCGGGAACAGGCACTCGCCGCGGCGCGGAGCGGGCGTAACCGGGTGCGGGTCATCCGGCGGGGCTCTGGAGACGATGTCGCTGGTTATTACGCGCTGTCCAGCGGCAGCCTGGTGGGGGATGGCGGACAGACACCGGTATTGATCATTTCCAGGGTTGGTGTCGACCTCGCGGATCGCCACCGCGGCGTCGGCCGGGTACTCGTGGCTGATGCTCTGCGGCAGGCCGCGTATGCGGCGGGACCAGCCCACACGCCCATCCTCATCATTCATGTCGAGGACGCCTCGGCTCGGGAGTGGTGCCGAAAACTGAAGATTTTCTCCGGCTCGCCGTCGGACCCCTACCATCTGTTGCTGCGTGTCTGTGATCTGCGGCTGGCGATCCCGTCCTGAGCGTGGTGCCGGAGCGTGGTGCCGGAGCGCCGCGGCACACGGATACCGTGTATCTGTGTATGCCGTGACAGCGATGTCGCCAGGTGGCCCTGAGGTCATGTCCTGGGCCGAGGTGGCCGATCTGCCCCTCCCCGGTCCGGGTGAGGTGGCCATTGAGGTGGCTGCCTCCGCGGTGAACCGGGCTGACCTACTGCAACGACAAGGTCTCTATCCGCCTCCGCCAGGCGCTTCCCAGGTGCTCGGGCTGGAGTGCTCCGGCCGGGTCGCGGCGATTGGTGACGGCGTGACTGCCTGGCGGGTTGACGACGAAGTCTGCGCGTTGCTTTCCGGCGGTGGGTACGCGACCAGGGTCAACGTGCCCGCCGCCCAGGTGCTGCCGGTGCCGGCTGGTGTGTCGCTGGTGGCGGCGGCCGGGCTGCCCGAGGTCGCCGCCACCGTCTGCTCGACGGTGTTCGGGCTGGCCGGCCTGAGCGACGGTGAGGTGTTCCTCGTGCACGGCGGAGCGTCGGGGATCGGCACGTTCGCGATCCAGGCGGCGCGGGCCCTCCGGCCGTCGACGACCATTGTGACCACCGCGGGCAGCCCGATGAAGCTCGCCCGGGTCCGCGAGCTCGGAGCCGATTGTGCTGTTTCCTACCGGGACGAGGACTTCGTCGCCCGCCTGAAGGAGTTCACCGACGGCCGCGGAGCGGACGTCATCCTTGACAATATGGGTGCTTCCTACCTGGCTCGCAACGTGGCCGCGCTGGCCGTCGAGGGGCGGCTCGTCGTGATCGGGCTTCAGGGCGGCGGCAGAGGTGAACTGAACCTCGGGATGTTGCTGGCGAAACGGGGCGTCGTGCACGCGGTGTCATTGCGTGGCCGGCCGGAGGCGCAGAAGGCGGCGATCGTGGCGGCCGTCCGCGAACGTCTCTGGCCGGCGGTCGAGGCAGGGGCGATCATGCCGGTCGTCGATCGGGTGTTCCCGATTGAGCGGGTCGCTGACGCGCACCGGCACGTCGAGGCTCTCGGGCACGTGGGTAAGGTCCTGCTGGCGCTGCCAGGTTCGGAATACTCCGAATACCACTGAAAGTGGCCAGGTCGGGACTCATCTCCATCCTGCCTACATGTTTGCCGGAGCGACCAGGCAGGATGGACCCATGGCAGATCAACCGGACCCACAGATTGTGATCATTGGACCGGACGGTGCTGTGAACGCCGCTACGGCGGGTGCCAGCTCACGGATGGCGCCGGCTGATGTCGGTGGCGACACAGCCACGCCCCCGGTCCCCGGCGGTGGCGCTGACGGCGGCAGCGGCGGGGACGGTCACGGTGACCAGTCGAACATGCTCATGGAGATGGTGTCCCAGCCGGACAAGGTTATGCGGATAGGCTCGATGATCAAACAGTTGCTGGAGGAGGTGCGGGCGGCACCGCTGGATGAAGCAAGCCGGCTCCGCCTCCGGGAGATCCACCGTAATTCGATCAATGAGCTCTCCAGCGGCCTTGCTCCTGATCTTCAGAACGAGCTGGGCCGGCTCACGCTCCCCTTTGACGAGACGCAGACGCCGAGCGATGCCGAACTCCGGATCGCTCAGGCCCAGCTCGTCGGCTGGCTCGAAGGACTCTTCCACGGCATCCAGACGGCGCTGTTCGCCCAGCAGATGGCCGCGCGGGCCCAGCTGGAGGAGATGCGGCGGCGGGCGCTGCCGAGCGGTTCCCAGTCCGGAGAGCAGTTCGGTCGCGGCGCCTATCTGTAGACGCCGGCTGTATGCAGCCGGCTGAATATATCCACAGGTGATATATCCGTAGGTGCCGTCCGCGCGGCCGGACTGGGCCCGCGTCATGGGCTCGCCACCCGGTCAGCTGGCGGGGCTGACCGAGCTCATGTTGAAGTCGGGGATGCGCACAGCCGGCATCCGCGCAAGCGTGAACCAGTCCGCCCATTCGCGTGGAAGCGTCCGGACCGTGGTCCCCACCTCGGTAAGCCGGCCCAGCAGGTCCACCGGGCTCTCGTTGAAGCGGAAGTTGTTCACCGTGCCGGTGACCTCACCGTCCTCGATCAGGTAGACGCCGTCACGGGTGAGCCCGGTCAGCAGGAGGAGCCGCGGGTCGACCTCGCGGATATACCACAGGCAGGTCAGCAACAGCCCACGAGAGGTTTTCGAGATCATCTCGTCCAGTGAGGCAGTCCCACCACCATCGAGGGTCAGGTTGTCGATGAACGGGGTCACAGCCTGGGCGCTGGCGCGGGCCGACGCTCGGGTCTGGAGCAGCGCGGTCAACGTGCCGTCTGTGATCCAGTCGGTACGCCGCAGCGGCAGCCCGTTGTCGAACACACTCGATGTCGCGGATGAGGATGTCGCGATGACGAACGGTGTCGCTGACAGCTCCGGGTCGAACGGGTCGCTGAACAGGCGCAGGCCGGGCGGGCCGAGTGGCTGACCGATTCTGGTCCCGCCGCCGGCCTGGCTGAAGACCGTGCGTCCCTCGGCCGCGTCGCGGCCAGCCGCCGACCAGTAGGCATAGCTGAGCAGGTCCGCGACGGCGGACGGCGGCAGCAATGTCTCATAGCGGCCGGCCGGCAGATCCACCGAGCGCGCGGCCCAGGCCAGGCGCTGGCGCAGGAGGACGTCGGTGTCCGGCACGGACACGTCGGTGAAATCGTGTGTTGACTGGCCATGCCACACCGAGCCGCCAGGCGTTGCGCTCTTGGCGTTCCATTCCACGGAGCCGGCCGGCTGGCTGTGGCGTAGCCGGAGCCCCGCGGAGGTGCCGAGCCAGGTGGTGGTCAGCTCGTGCTGAGCGAAGCCGAACAGGCGGCGCCCGTCGGCCCGTGCCGCGTCGAAGGCGTCGCCGAGGTCGCGGGCGAACTCGGCGAACACACCGGTGCTGGTGCGCTGCGCGGGGTCGGTGAAGGTCGCCGCAGCCTCCGCCGCCGCGCGCGCGGCCGCCGCTGTCCCGCCGGACGAGCCCGCCTGGGTGCTGCCGGCGTCGGGACCAAGCAGCTCGGCGTAGTCGTCGGCGTTTTCAGCCTCGCGGGCGTCAGCCTCGGACAAACGCAGCAGCTTCGTCAGGGCGTCGCCATCGGTGACATCGCTCGCGGAGCGGACCCCGAACGCGCGGCCCACCACGCTGATCACGGTGACGGAGCGATCCCGGGCCGCGCCGTTGGTGGTCAGCGTGTTGTTGGCCCAGCGGAGGTTCACCGTGCTCGACTCGTCGGCAATCACTACGCAGCCGTCGGCCCGTGACGACGCCAGCGCCTGTTCAACGACCTCGTGGGACCGCAGCGGGCTCACCGGCCTGCCTCTCGCTGGGTGTTAAGGATGTTGATGCCCCGCAACAGCACGGACGGACAGCCGTGGCTCACCGCGGCGACCTGGCCGGGCTGGCCCTTGCCGCAGTTGAACGCGCCGCCCAGGACATAGGTCGCCTCGCCGCCCACGGCTTCCAGCGACCCCCAGAAGTCGGTGGTGGTCGCCTGGTAGGCGACGTCGCGCAGCTGCCCGACGAGCTGGCCACCGCGGATCTCGTAGAAGCGCTGGCCGGTGAACTGGAAGTTGTACCGCTGCATGTCGATCGACCAGCTCTTGTCGCCCACCACGTAGATCCCGCGCTCCACCCGGGAGATCAGTTCGTCCGTGGACGGCCCGCCCGGTGCCGGTTGCAGCGACACGTTCGCCATCCGCTGGATCGGCACGTGCCCGGGGGAGTCCGCGAACGCGCAGCCGTTGGAACGACCAGTGCCCAGGGCTGCGGCGTTCTGCGCGGCCATCCTACGGTCAAGCTGGTAGCCGACCAGGGTTCCGGCGCGGACGATGTCCCACTGGCCCGCCCGCACGCCTTCGTCGTCGTAGCCGATCGTCGCCAGGCCGTGCGGGGCGGTGCGATCACCGGTGACGTGCATGGCGGGGGAGCCGTAGCGCAATGACATGATCTTGTCGAGGGTGGCGAACGAGGTGCCCGCGTACGCGGCTTCGTAGCCGAGCGCACGGTCAAGCTCGGTGGCGTGGCCGACCGACTCGTGGATGGTCAGCCACAGGTTGGACGGGTCGATCACCAGGTCGTAGTGGCCTGCCTCCACCGAAGGCGCCCGGCTCTTCTCCGCCAGCAGGGACGGGATCAGCGCGATTTCAGCGTCCCAGTCCCAGCAGCCCGCGGCGGTGCCCGCCACCAGCCATTCCCAGCCGCGGCCGACGGGCGGCGCGATCGTGCGCATGGTCTCGAACCCGCCGGCGGCGCGATCGACACAGGTCGCCTCGAGCTGGCAGATCACTCTGACCCGTTGTTGGGTGGTGGTCGTCCCGGCCAGGTCCGCGTAGAACTTGTTCTCCATCACCTGCCCGAGCCGGCCGTCGACATGGTCGACCTCCGGGGCAGCCAGCAGCGTGCGGCACAGCCCGCCGACCCGTTCGATCTTCTCGGCGGTTTCGATCGTGAACGGGTCGACCGTGTAGGCCGACACCCATACCGCGTCGGTGTAGACGGGCTCGTCGGCCAGCTCCACCGGTTCGCTGTTGAGCGGTCGGGCCACCCGCGCGAGTTCAACGGCCTCCTTGGTCACCCGGACCGCTTCGTCGGTGGTGAGATCGACGCTGGCGGCGAATCCCCACGTCCCACCGTGGACGACCCGGACGGCGAAGCCGGCCGACCGGCTGTCGCCACGGCTTTCCAGACCGCCGTCGCGGAACGACAACGACGCGTCGCGGATCCGTTCGATGCGGATGTCGGCGTGGGTCACGCCAAGGTCGCGGGCGGTCTGCAGCACGGCGTCCGCGAGCGCCGCGCGAGGCAGCGCCAGGAAATCGGGATCAATGTCATGGGACGGTGGATGGGAGGCGCCTGGGCTGGTGCCCGCGGCACCGCCCATCCCAGCGCCCCCCGCCGAGGTGGTGGCAGATGTGGCCATGACCTCATCCTGACCTCCATCGAAATGATCTTTTTCAATGGGCAAGCTCAGGGGAAGATGCGTTCGATGACGTGGGCGACACCGTCGGCGTCGTTGGAGGCGGTGATCTCATCGGCCGCCGCGAGGACGTCCGGATGGGCGTTGGCGACCGCGACAGCGTGCCCGGCCCAGGCGAACATCGGTAGATCGTTCGGCATGTCACCGAAAGCGATCGTGTTCCGCGCGGGCATGTTGTACTGTTCCGCGATCTCCGCCAGGGCGACTCCCTTGGAGACGCCCGCGCCGGCAATTTCGACGAGATCGTGACTCGAGGTGGTGACCTCGGCCGCCGAGCCCGCGATCCCTACGATCGTGGCCCGGGCGCTGGCCAGCATGGTCTCACACAGCTCCCGGCGGACCAGAAGCTTCGTCGCGGGCATTGTCAGGAGAAGTTCGGTTATATCCCCGACACGTTCGTGCGGATCGGGCCATATCGTGCTGAAGGCTGGTTCCCGTCCGAACTGGCTGCCGCTTTCCACCGCGAAAGACACGTCCGGTATGGCAGCCCGGATTTCAGTGGCCAGGCGCAGCGCGGTGGTGACGTCCAGCGTGCGATGCCTGACCACGCGATGGCTGTCCAGATCATAGGCGATTGCGCCGTTAGCGCAGATTGCCAGGCCCGACGCGCCGGTCTGGGCCACGATCTCGGCCATCACCCGTGTCGGGCGGCCGGTGACGAACACGACGAGCGCGCCGGCGCCGCTGACTCGATGCAGCGCGGCTCGGGTACGAGCGGAGACCGAGCCGTCTGTTCGGATCAGGGTCCCGTCGAGGTCAGTGGCGACGAGCGCGGGATGGAACACAGTCGTTCAGTAAACCGCATGCGGATCGGGGCCGGCGGCGGGTTGTGGTGATCGGGCGGTGGATTCGTGCGCCCGCTCCCGGGCTGGCCCCGCCCGCTCGGGGCGGTGGTGCGTTACCATCTGGGTGGTCTCCCGATATGTTCACGTCCGGCTGGACGAGGCTTCCTGGCTGCGGGAAGCTCCGTCGTGGTGCTTGTCGAGCGCGGGCCTACCGGATTCCGGACAGCCCGGACAGCGGACAGATCCTTTCAGCGGCCAGAATGATCATTTTTGTGACCGGTGGGAAGGCAGGGTCTCCGCGGCGATGAAAACGTACGATGAACTGTATCTGGAGCTGGCTGGAAAATGGCGTGAACGAACGCCTGGATCGGGTAGCGTCGCCGCCCTTGAGAAAGGGATTCACCATATCGGGAAGAAACTGCTCGAAGAGGCTGCTGAAACCTGGATGTCGGCCGAGTACGAGGGGTCCGAACGTGTCGCGGAGGAGTTGTCGCAACTGCTGTACTGGAGCCAGTTGGTGATGATTTCCGCGGGTCTCACACCGGCCGACGTATACTCAAGGCTGTAACAGTGGGCCTGCTGTGCGCAGCCGGTGCCAAAACCGTGACACGGGGGCTATGATGCTTCGACTAGCAGTGCCCAACAAAGGGGCACTGGCCACGGCATCCAGTCAGCTGCTCGTCGACGCCGGCTACCGGGCGCAGCGAGAATCGGCGGAACTTGTCATCGCTGACGGCGAGAACGATGTGGAGTTTTTCTTTCTCCGGCCCCGTGACATCGCCGTCTACGTCGGGGCGGGTCACCTTGACATCGGCATCACCGGCCGCGATCTTCTCATCGACAGCGGCGTCGCCGCTGACGAGCTGCTGCCGCTCGGCTTCGGATTCTCGTCCTTTCACTACGCCGCGCCACTGGGCACCTTAGATGATCTCGCCGGCCTGGCCGGGACGCGCATCGCCACGTCATTCCCCGGGCTGGTCGCGGCCGACCTGGCTGACCGTGGCATCGACGCCCGCATTGTCAAACTGGACGGCGCGGTGGAGACGGCTGTCCGGCTCGGAGTGGCCGATGTCGTCGCGGACGTGGTGGAGACCGGGCGTACGCTGCGTGCTCACGGGCTGGCCCTGGTAGGTGAGCCGGTGCTGCGTTCTGAAGCCGTCGTCTTCGTGAAGAAGGGCTTGGAGCTCGTCCCCGCCCACGAGCGCCTGCTGCGCCGGATCCAGGGTGTTCTGGTCGCTCGGCGTTATGTGATCATGGATTACGACGTCCCCAAGTCTTTGCTTGAGAAAGCATGTGGGATTA
>NZ_CAKJTP010000006.1:35690-75873 GCF_917627335.1 Protofrankia sp. CiT1
CGGCCCTGCCAGGACCGGGCGTCGGACTGGCCCGGTCCCTGACAGCCCGCGATGAGCCCCCACTCAGCGATGGCTGAGGATCAGTGACATCCCCTCACCGCGGGTCGCGGTGTTCAGGAACTGGCCACGTACGGCTGAGGTGACCGTACGGGCTCCTGGTTTACGGACTCCGCGCATGGACATGCACAGATGTTCGGCCTCGACCACGACCATGACTCCACGGGGTGACAGCGCCCGCTCCAGCGCGTCGGCGATCTGGGTCGTCAGCCGTTCCTGCACCTGCGGACGGCGCGAGTACAGGTCGACGAGCCTCGCCAGCTTCGACAGCCCGGTGATCTGCCCGCTTTCGTTCGGGATGTAGGCGACATGCGCTTTGCCCGCGAAGGCGACCAGATGGTGTTCGCACAATGACGTGAAGTCGATGTCGCGAACCAGCACCATCTCTTCGTGACCTTCGTCGAAAACGGTGGTGAGCACCTCGGACGGGTCCCGCCCGAGGCCCTCGACCGCCTCCTGATAGGCCCGCGCGACCCGTTCGGGGGTTTTACGCAGGCCTTCTCGATCCGGGTCCTCCCCGATGCCGATCAGAAGCTCACGAACAGCGCGAGCCACCCGGTCGTGATCGAAGGGACGGATCAGCCGTGATTCCGGCTCCAGCCGCTGCCGCTCGGATACACCGATCCCAGCGGCATCCGCGGGAACGTCGACGGGAGCTGAAGATGTGTACCCGGTAGATGCGAGACCGTAATCGGCCGTCAACGGCGTCCCCTGTCGTCGTTCGGCAGTGTCGGCGGTGCCCATGGATTGGAGATCTTCGGGGTGTTCGAAGTCGGCTCCGCGGGGGCCGCGCCACCGTCCGGGTTCTGCTCCGCCGTTCTGGCCGAGTCATCAGGGGGAACCTGAGCGGTCCCGGAGCCATTCCCACTGCCCGCCGGCAGGCCGCCGCCGTTGCCGTGCGCGGCACCATTGGTACGGCCGCCCTGACCGGCGGTGGTGCTGGGGATCAGTTCCGGGACGCCGCCGGGTTTGGTCAGCCCCAACTCGGCTGGGGTCATCACCGGCGGCCGGTCGGACGGGAGGCGCTTGCCGACACCCGTGTACGAACCGCGGCTGGGCCGTTTCTGGACCGTCGCAAAGATCTCCAGGACCTCGTCTTTGCCGAGCGTCTCGACATCCATCAGCCGCAGAACGAGATTGTCCAGCACGTCCCGGTACTGAACGAGGATCTCCCAGGCCTCGTCATGCGCCGTCTCGATCAGATGCCGAACCTCCGCGTCGATCTCCGCGGCGACCTGTTCGGAATAGTCGCGCTGGTGGCCCATGTCGCGCCCGAGGAACACCTCGTTGCTCTCGCCGCCGAACTTCAGCGCCCCCAGCTTGTCGCTCATGCCGAACTGGGTGACCATAGCGCGGGCGATCTTCGTTGCCTTCTCGATGTCGTCGCTGGCGCCCGTGGTCGGCTCGTGGAAGACAAGCTCCTCGGCGGTCCGTCCGCCCAGGAACATCGCGAGCTCGTCCAGCATCTCCGATCGGGTGCGCAGGTAACGGTCCTCGAGCGGCAGCTGCATGGTGTAACCGAGCGCCCGGCCGCGGGGCAGAATCGTAACCTTGTGGACGGGATCGCTGTTCGGCAGGGCATGCCCGACGAGGGCGTGCCCGCCCTCGTGGTAGGCGATCCGCTTCTTCTCCCTGTCGCTCATGACCCGGTTCTTGCGTTCCGGCCCGGCCATCACCCGGTCGATCGACTCCTCCAACAGGGCGGGGGAGATGAGCTTCTGATCGGACCGTGCTGTGAGCAACGCGGCCTCGTTGAGCACGTTCGCGAGGTCCGCGCCGGTGAACCCCGGGGTGCGGCGCGCGATGATGAGCATGTCGACATCCGGTTCCATCGGCTTGCCCTTGGCGTGCACCTTCAGGATCGCCTCGCGGCCGAGGAGGTCGGGGCGGTCGACAACGATCTGCCGGTCGAACCGTCCCGGCCGTAGCAACGCCGGGTCCAGGATGTCGGGCCGGTTCGTCGCCGCGATGAGAATGACGCCGCCCTTGACGTCGAACCCGTCCATCTCGACCAACAACTGGTTGAGGGTCTGTTCGCGTTCGTCGTGGCCACCGCCGAGCCCGGCGCCGCGGTGGCGTCCCACCGCGTCGATCTCGTCCACGAAAATGATCGCTGGGGCGTTGGTCTTGGCCTGCTCGAACAGATCCCGTACCCGGCTTGCGCCGACACCCACGAACATCTCGACGAAGTCCGAGCCGGAGATCGAGTAGAAGGGCACCCCGGCCTCACCCGCGACCGCTCGGGCCAGCAGGGTTTTGCCTGTCCCAGGCGGCCCGTACAGCAGCACACCTTTGGGGATCTTGGCTCCCATCGCCTGGAACTTGCCTGGGTTCTCCAGGAACTCCTTTATCTCCTGGAGTTCCTCGATCGCCTCGTCGGCACCCGCGACATCAGCGAAGGTCGTTTTCGGCGTGTCCTTGCTGACGAGCTTGGCCTTGGACTTGCCGAAGTTCATGACCCGGTTGCCGCCGCCCTGCATCTGGTTCATGAAGAAGAACAGCAGGAGAACAACGAGCAGTACCGGGAGCAGGTTCAGCAGCAGCGACAGGAAGATGTTGCCCTGTTCGACCTTGACCTCGTAGGCGATCCGCTGGCTGTGCAGTTCGCCGGCGAGCCCGACCGCCTGGTCGGTGACGTAGGACGACTCGTACTTCGAGCCGTCCTTTGTCTTGATCTGAATGCGTTGTTTGGAGTCCTGGATTGTGGCGCTGGCAACCTGGCCCGATTCGATCTGTTGCTGGATGTAGTTCAGGTCACGCTTGGAGTACTCGCTTGACCCCGACAACACCCCGGTCGTGAGAATGATCACAAACAGGGCCAGGAGCAGCAGAGGCACCCAGCTGCGGAAGATTCTTCTTGGAGTCATCTGCCTGGAGCGCTGGACACGCGCGCTCCACCCTCCTGACGTGTGTGCCGCCCTCGTTCGGGATTCCCTTGTGCCGAGGGTACCGCCGGTACGCGCGCCCTACCGCGCGTACATCCGAGCAACGGGCAACGGAAGCGTCCCGTTCCACCGCGGTGCCCTGAATGGGCGATTCGTTGAACAGGCCGGTGGCTGACGGAGTACGTGGCGCTCAGTAGGGCCTCCCAGCGCGCGGTAGCCTAGGTCTCTCGACTCGGCCGGCCGCATCCCGGTTGACGCTGGCGGTCTGCCGGGTCCTTGCGTCACCGGGCACCGCGCTCGATCGCCTCCTGGGTCAGCGTCCCGACATATGGCAGGGTGCGGTAGCTCTCGGCGTAGTCGAGGCCATAGCCAACCACGAAGGCGCTCGGGATGTCGAAGCCGACATAGCGGACGTCGATGTCAACGGCCAGCGCCTCCGGCTTGCGCAGCAGCGCGAGTACCTCCACGGACGCGGGTCCTCGCGAGCGCAGGTAGCGCAGCAGCCACGACAGGGTCAGGCCCGAGTCGATGATGTCCTCGACGACCAGGACGTCCTTGCCCTCGATGGGCTGATCCAGGTCTTTGAGGATGCGCACCACACCAGAGGACGATGTCGCCGAGCCGTACGACGACACGGCCATGAACTCCATGGTCAGCGGTATCGTCAGGAGCCGGGACAGGTCCGCCATCACCATCACGGCACCCTTGAGGACACCGACGAGCAGCACCTCGCGGCCGGCGTAGTCGGCATCGACCAGCGCCGCCAGCTCCCTGAGCTTGTTGGCGATCTCGCTGGTGCTGACAAGGACCTCGTCGATGTCCGGGTGCGGGCTGGCCGGCGGCCGATCCCCGGTTCCGGTTCCGGTTCCGTCTGGTTCGGCTCGGTGGGGCACCGTGTGCGCATTGGTGATCACCTGAGTCTCCCTGGTGTTTCCATGCGGCTCGCCGCCGTCTGCGGCGTGCGCGGTGGGGATGCCTGGCCAGGTCCGCGCCCTGGCAGTCGCAGGCACCGGTTGACGGCATCGGTCGCCCTGGCCCGCGGCCTCGGATCCGGATATCCCGGCGGCCGGCGCCTGGCAGGCCGCTGGCTCGGAGCCGGCCGCCTGTGACACCGAGATCCTGCTGTTCGTGCGTGTGGCGATGACGCCTGAGGGCAGCGGGACCGGCTTCTGCCCGCGCCATCTCGTCACCAGCTCGTCCATGGCCCGGATGTGATCAGCCCGTAGCCCGGCCGGTGCGCTTCCCAGCGCGAGCGCCGCTCGCCGCATCACCCGGCCCCGCAGCGCGGCGCTGAGGGCCGCGAGACCGGCGAGGTCCAGATCAATGCGGACCGGTGCGCTGGAGGGCAGGACCAGCTGGTCGTAGACAACCGCCGTGTCGGCGTCGAGCGCCTCGCTGTCCGCCCGCAACAGGTCGGCGGTGCGGGCCAGAGCCTCGGCGATACCCGGGCCGAGGGCATCCTCCAGCATGGGCAGCACACGGTGGCGAACCCGGGCGCGGGCGAACGCCTCGTCCGCGTTGGTCGGGTCGTCCCACGGGGTGAGGCCGTCGGCAAGGCAGGCGCTTCGCGTCGCCGACCGGCGGATTTCCAGCAGCGGACGCCGGAACAGCCCGTCCGAGTGCGGCATACCAGCCAGCGTCCGTGCGCCGGAGCCGCGGGCCAGCCGCAGCAGCACCGTCTCGGCCTGGTCATCGAGGGTATGGCCGAGCAGCACGGCGCTCGCCCCCAGGCGTTCGGCCGCGCGGGTCAGCGCCGACCTGCGGGCGTCGCGGGCGGCTCCCTCCGAGCGCCGGGAGTGCGCCGTCAGGACCTCGACGGGGTCGAGCCCGAGCTCCCGCCCCTGCGCGGCCACCGTGTCCGCCCGCGCCGCGGAGCCCTCGTACCAGCCGTGGTCGACGGTGAGAAGCCCACCGCGCAGCGCTCGGCGAGGTGCGAGAAAGGCGAGCGCCGCGGCCAGCGCAAGCGAGTCCGGCCCACCGGAGCAGGCCGCCAGCACCAGGCTTCCCGGCGGAAGGCCGGCGATCGACCGGCGGACAGCGACCCGGACCTCGGCCACGCTCCCGCATCCCCGCATGGCGGCTACTCCCGCGTGGCGTTCATGCGCGGGTACGACCAGCGGCATGACGCGAGACCTGGAAAAGGCGCACCTTATGCCGAGATGGACGGGCGCGAGCCCAGGACACGCTGCATCCACGCGCCTGGATCGACCAGCTCCGAGCGGGTTGGCAACGTCTCGGGAGATTGCCAGACCAGGTTGAACGCGGCCACCCCCGCCTCGGCGACGACAGCCCGGACAAAGGCGCCACCCTGCCGGTACTGCAGGAGCTTGAGATCCAGCCCGAGGAGGCGCCGGACAAAGCGGTCGATCGGTGAGCCGCCACCGCGGCGGTTGTCGAAGCGGGAGCGGATTTCGGCCACGGTCGGTACGACCTTGGGGCCGACCGCGTCCATGACCTGGTCGGCGTGTCCCTCCAACAGGGTCATCAGCGCTTGCAGGCGATCCAGGACCTGTCGTTGGGCGGGGGTCTGGAGCGCTTCGACGATGCTTGGCGCGTTCGGCCCACGGTCGAGGACGGCGCCACGCAGCGCGGAGACGGCTGAGCGCACCCGTTCGGCGAGGACCTCCGGGTCGATATCGGTCGCCTCGATGAAGGAGGCGATCTCGTTCTCCAGATGCTCCCGTAGCCAGGGGACCGCGGTGAACTGGATGCGATGGGTCTGTTCGTGCAGACAGACCCACAGCCGGAAGTCGCGTGGGTTGACCGCCAGCGCCTGCTCGGCATGGGCGATGTTCGGCGCGACCAGACTCAGGCGTCCCACCGCGGGGAGGAGCGATGGGGCTGTGGCGGAGTCATCCCGGGCGGGAGCCCGCTCGGGTGCCGGGCCCGCCGCGGCGGGGACCGTGACCGCGCTTCCGGCCGCGTCGGCCCCTCCGGCCGCGTCGTTCTCGCCGGGCGGGAGAAAGACCTCGTACTGGCCAAGAACCTTACCGGCGAGGTAGGCCAGCGCGGTGCCGAGCTGAACCCCGGTGACCCTGCGCCCGACAGCGGTGGACAGCTTGTTCCGGTCGCGGTCGGCAAGCTTGTCGAGCAGCGGGACGCTCACCACCCGCAGGCCCGCGACATTCGACCGGACCCATTCCGGCCGGTCCACCACGGCGATCGGGGTGGCCGGACCGGCCGGTTCCAGCCGGGTGTACGCCTGGACATGGCCTTCCGCCTCGACAGCCAGCCGTCGCAGCTCCGCAACCACCGTGTCCGCTTCGGAGCGGGCCAGGGGCGGGCCGGGCCGGACAAGCCGGCGCGCTGTCGCTACCGCGAGATCCCAGTCGACTAGCTCAGCGTCCACATCCGCCAGCCTATGTCCCCTCCCCCACCGATGACAGGCATTGTCGCCGGCGCGTGCCTGTCATCGTGGGCCGCGGCCGGCCGCGAGCGGCCATCCCCGCCTCCGCCGCAGCGTGCGCGTCGGCCTCAGCATCCGCATGACGCGAGCGCGACAGCTACCCGGTCGAGGGCGTCGCGGGTGGCTCCGGCCTCCTCGACCGGGGCGAAGAAACCGAACAGCAGGAGCCGGCCGTTGACGTCCACGACCTGGCCGGTGAGGCTTGTGACGATCCGTAGGCTGCCCGTCTTCGCCCGTACGGCGCCGGCGCCGGCGCGGGCGTCGGCCGAGTCGTAGCGGTCGTTGAGCGTCCCGGAGAAACCGGCCACCGGGAGCCCTGTGAGCAGGGTTCGTAGCGCTGGATGCCCGGGTAGGACGGCTGTCCGCAACAGCGCCACCAGCGTCGCCGGGGGGATCCGGTTGGCCGTTGACAGCCCACTCGTGTCCGCCAGATAGGTCCCGGCCGTCGGCACGCCCAGTTCGTGCAGGACGCCGAGTACCGCGCTGACCGCGCCGGCGAACGAAGCCGGCAGACCACGGGCGTGGGCCACCAGCCGTCCCAGGCTTTCGGCGAGGTCGTTGTCGGAGTAGGTGAGCATGCGCTCGACCAGCAACGGGATCGGCGGGCTATGGACCGTGGCAATCTGCCGTGCGCCGGCCTGACCGGCGCTGGCCGCGCCGGCAGCGGGCAGGACGCCGATCTCGGTCGAGCTGACCTGCACCCCGTAGCGCCGTAGCGCCGCCGCGAAGGCGTTTGCCGCGGCCATGGCCGGAGTGGCCGTGCGCGGGCCGGTCGCGCCCGCGGTGGCGCGGCCGCCGTCCACTTCGAGTGCGGAGACCGGCGTGACGTTGCCGTCGGTGACATAGCTGTCGCGCCATCCCTCGCCGGTGGACGGTCCGGTGAACAGGGCCTGGTCGGCGACAAGGTGGTCGACCTGGGTGATTCCGGTGTTACGTACCTGCGTGGCCAGATCCGCGAGGCGGGCGAAGGCGGGGTAGCCCGCCGGCCCGGTCGCGGCGGTGAGCGTCGGATCGCCCCCGCCGACCAGCCACAGCGTCCCGCCGCTGACCGCGCTGGTGGCAGTGCCGGCCGCAGTACTGGCCGCGGTACTGGCCGCGGCGGCGGGCGTGGCGGTGGGCGTGGCGGTGGGCGTGGTGGCGGGCGGGCTGTAGAAGACCCGGGTCGTAAGCGTCTCCCGCGGGCTGAAGGTGGTCAGCGCTGCCGCGGCCACCACGGTTTTCAGGGTGGACGCCGGCGCGGTCGGCACGTCGGAACGGCGGTCCAGCAGTACGGCCCCGGTCAGCGCGTCTACCACGAGCCCCGCCGGGTTGCCCAGCGCGGGATTCGCCAACGGGCCGGCAAGCCGGGCGTCCAGCGCGGCCGGATCGGCGGTCCGGGCTGCCGGGTCGAGCGCGGCGAGGGGAACCGCGGCTGGCCGGGAGACGGTGGGGGTAACGCCCGGCTGCTGTACCGGGGCGACGGACAGCTGGCCGGCAAGCAGCGCCCCGGCGATGGCGGTGAGCCCGCTGACCCGGCCAGGCGTCGCAGGGGTCACGTGCGCGAGACTACGTCGGGTGAATCCGAGTCGCGCCATCGGAGTGGGGAATATCCCGAACAGACCCCATGGCCGGTCGGCGCCGGGAGCTCCACCGATGGGCGGCCCCGTCCGTGGACGCGCGATCATACATGATCCTCTTAACGCAGTCCTGGGCGACGGTCATGAGTGCCGACACTGGTAACAAGTACAGAACACGCGGGCGCTCCGGACGGGACGCGCCCATCGACATGACAGGGGACGGTGTGGACCTCGAGTTCGATGTGACCATCGAGATCCCGAAGGGGCAACGTAACAAGTACGAGATGGATCATCATACCGGACGTATCCGGCTCGACCGGATGCTGTTCACGTCCACTCATTATCCCTCGGACTACGGGTTCATCGAGGGTACGCTGGGCCGGGATGGTGATCCTCTGGACGCGCTCGTCCTGCTGGAGGAGCCGACCTTCCCGGGCTGCCTGGTGCGCTGCCGCACGATCGGCATGTTCCAGATGAGCGACGAGAAGGGCCCGGACGACAAGGTGCTGTGTGTGCCGGTCGCGGACGTCCGGCAGGAGCACCTGCGTGACATCAGGCACCTTCCCGAGTTCGACCGGCTGGAGATCCAGCACTTCTTCGAGGTCTACAAGGACCTGGAGCCGGGCAAGTCGGTCGAGGGCGCGTCCTGGGTCGGCCGGACCGAAGCGGAACGGGAGATTCTCGCCTCGATCCTGCGCGAGAAGGAGTCCGGCGCCTTTGTGGAGCCGCATGACGGTGACTTCAGGCCCGATGTTTCGGCTGACGATGACTCCGTGCGGGAGGTGAAGTCCGCGTGAGGCGCGCCTGACGCGATCAGGACACAGCCGTGGCAGCCGTTGAGTGCGGTCGTGGTGGGTGATCTTTGATGATTGATCGCCACGACCGCGATCAGCGGCTATTGGAAGTTCGTGAAGCAATAAGTAGCTCTCCGTAATCAGAGGTTTTTCCGCGGCGGCCGGACCGGCGCGCTGGGGTCCTAGGGCGTGTTTCGAAAGCCAGCTGTCCGGCTCGCCACGCCCAGGCGGCCCCTGGCCGCGTTCTCGGCCACACCGGTACAGCTCTCCGGTATCGGTCTGGCCCGCGGCCGTGCCAGGAACCACCTGGACGCGGCTCCCTGATCGAACGACGACTTCCCAAACACGCCGTAGGCGGCCGACGCCGTCCCACCTGTTCTGTGAGCGAGCGGGCTCACGCTGGGGCCGCGCTCGTTCCCGCGCTTCCCGCCGCGATCCATCCCAGGAAGTCTCGTCCCCAAACATCCTCCCACGGTGAAGGCCTTTCGCCGTCTCGTCCCGGTGCGGGTATGTCGGGCACCAGACAGCCGCGTCGCGCGGAATACCGGCAAGGCGGCAAGGCAGCTCCTCCGTCGACGCTGCGGGGGCTGTTGACCTGCGAAGGAAGGCTTCCCGGGAAAACATGTGCCTCGCCGGCCAGCGGCTGGCGGCCGGGAACGATACGACGGGGATACGTACAACTGCGTATGGCACCGCCAGCCCGTTGTTGGTGTTCTGTATCCCAACGTCATCCGGCTCGGCTGGTAAGCGACAGGGAACATCGTAGCTAATCATCCGGGCCAGTCTGAGAGGGGCTGCCATGCCTACCGTGCCAGTACCGCTCGTACCCGCGCCCAGGGTCCCCATTCCCATCAGCCGACTGGGGGACGGGGCTGATTTCAGGGCGCAGGCCAACAGCGATCAGACAGTCACACTATGGGATTTCTTTCGCGGGAATCTCGATGAGCTGCGGCGGAGCGGTCTATACCGCGAATTCATTCCCTGTTCGCATATTACTGCCGAGCGCGGATATGCGATGAACGGTGAGCGGAAGGTGCAGATCTGGTGCAGTAACGACTATCTGGGCCTGAGCCAGCATCCTGCGGTCGTGCAGGCACAGATTGCCTCCACCCGGGAGCACGGCACCGGCAGCGGCGGGTCGAGAAACATCGCGGGCAGCAGTGTGGCGCATGTCGAGCTGGAAACCAGGCTCGCCGCCTGGCACGGCAAAGAGCGTGCGCTGATCTTCTCGAGCGGTTACGTGGCGAATTTCGAGACGCTGAGCACGCTGATTGCCGCGGTGCCGGGCATTGTTGTCTTCTCCGACGCGAACAACCACCGTTCGTTGATCGAGGGGATCAGCCGCTCCGGCGCACGGAAGCAGGTCTTCCCGCACAACGATCTCGACGCGCTCGAGAAGGGGCTCGCCGGATACGGCCGCGATCATCCCAAGTTGATTGTTTTCGAGTCGGTGTACTCCATGGACGGTGACCTCTCGCCCGTCTCCGCGATCTGCGATCTTGCGGAGCGGTACGGTGCGATCACGTTTCTGGACGAGACCCACGCGATCGGGATCAAGGGAGACACCGGCGCTGGTCTGTGCCAGGAGCTGGGCGAGCGCCGGCCGACATTCATCCAGGGTGTGTTCGGTAAGGCGATCGGCACCGTCGGTGGGTACGTCGCCGGACCGGACAGCGCACTCGACTATGTCCGCTCCCACGCGCCGGGGCTCATCTTCACCACCGCATTGCCCCAGGCGATTCTAGACGCGACGCTCAAAGGCCTGGAACTCATCCAGCAAGGGGCTGATCTCAGAAAAAGCCTGCTGGATAATGTGCGGCACCTGAAGAACGCACTGCGTGTTGCGGGTATCGAGTTCATCGACGCGGACAGTCATCTTGTACCGGTCATGGTGCGCGGGGAAGAACGCGTGCGGCGGGTATCGCAACGGCTGCTCGATGACCACGGAATCTACCTCACCCCGGTGAACTTCCCCTCTGTTCCCAGGGGGGCGGAGCGTTTCCGGGTCACGGTCGCCCCATATCGGACGGCAGAGCAGGTCAATCATTTCGTCACCGCGTTGCAACATGCCCTGGCCGACAGCTAGCAGCTAGCGGAGGAGGAATCATGCGGATCAGCGACATCACACCGTTCATCGGCGCCGAACTCGCCGACACCACCTATGCGGATCTCATTCAACCGGATGTGTTCGCCGAGCTTGTCAGGGTGCTGCGGGAGCGTGAGCTTGTTGTGGTCAGAGGCCTGGAGCTGACGCCGCGGCAGCAGATAAACCTGGCTTCGTGCCTCGGCAGACCGGTGCCCTTCGTCATCGAGAAATATCGGCACCCGGAGTTCATCGAAATCATGATCTCCTCGAACGAGGTCAAGAACAACAAACCGGTCGGGGTGGCCCGGGTGGGCAATTTCTGGCACCAGGACTCGTCTTTCATCGCGAACCCCGCGCCGTACACGATGCTGCATGGTGTGACTGTCCCGTCGACCAGCGGCCACACCCTGCTTGCCAACGCGGCGGATGTCTACGACCGCATGCCGCGGGAATGGCAGGAGAAAATCGAAGGACGTATCGGGCTGGCCTCGGTCGCCAAACGTCTGCGGATCCGACCGGAGCACGTCGGTCTGTCCGTCGCCGAGTTCCGGGCGCTCGCCGACATCGAGCACCCGAAAGTGGAGCACCCGCTGGTGAAAGTGGACCCGTTCACCAAGCGCAAGTACCTCTACGGCTCGCCGGAGTACCTGGATTCGGTCATCGGTTTCGACGCCAACGAGAACGAGGCGTTCTTCGCGGTGATCAATTCGTTGCTGCGGGATGAGGAGCACGTCTACACCCACCGCTGGACGCGGAACGATCTCGTTATCTGGAAGACCGCGACGACGTACCACGCGGCGACCGAGGTCGAGCCAGGCGCGGCCCGGACGGTGCACCGGATCAGTATCGAATCAGCAGATTGATGGGCGGCATCGTCGACTTCGAGATCCGGCTGGCGCGGTCTCGGATGAGTGTGCACGATATGTCCGCGACGTCTGGGGCCAGTGTTGCCGATATTCGGGAGATCACGCACTGCGAAGAAATTCCTACGCTTGGGAACGACGAGCAGGCGTGGCAGCTCGCGGTCGAGGCGGCCAGGGCGGTGATGCATCGCACGCCGGCCCCGCCGGCGGAGATCCGACAAGTGATCTTTGCCGGTTCCGGCGAGTGGGACGTCTCGTTCTGGTCCCCAGCGGCCAAAGTCGCCAGTGAGCTCGGGATCGACCGGGCGCACTGCTTTGAGGTGACGAACTTCTGCAACGCCGGGATGACCGCGATCCAGATCGCTCTTGACAAGATCGCGACGCGGGGCTCCGGGCGCAGCCTGGTTCTCATCGGTGACCGGCTGAGCAGGATGGTCGACTACGCCGACATGAGTTCGAAGGAGCTGTTCAACTTCGGTGACGCCGCGGCCGCGGTGCTGCTGTCCGGTGACGGGTTTCTGTTCGAAGTGCGCCACTCGGCGATGCGTACCGATCCGGGCTGGTCTGACTACTATTTCGCTGAATACCGGCGGGATCGCCTGACCATTCGTCGGAGCGAATATCGTCCGGGCCTCGCGGCAGCCTACGTGGAGAACTTCACGTCGTTGATAGACGAGACACTGGATGCGCTCCACGCGCGGAAGAACGACGTCGCCCACTTCCTCATCAATCACGGCGACCGAAGAATGCACGAACAGTTGCTGCGGGCTGTCGGTATACCGGAATCCAGGAGTGCGTTCAACTACGACCGGCTGGGGCACATGGGTGGCGCGGACACCCTGATAGCCCTGCGTGACCTTCAGGTGGCCGGTGCGCTGCGAGGAGGTGACCTGATCCTGCTGGCAACGAGTGCCATGGGTTTCAGCTGGGGCATCACAGCATTGGAGTATCTGGGATGAAGGTGCTGATTATCCACCAGGTTCCCTACCGGAAGATCGATTATTGTCATGGAATAGATCATGACCGTCATGATGTGACCTATATCGGATATCCGCAGCGGATGGCGGATCTGCCCGCGGATCTCCGGTGCGCCCGCATCGAACTCGCTGCCGATGATGAGCTTGTCCTGGGAATTGTCTCTCGAGTCTCCCGCGCGGACGGTTTCGAGCATGTCCTGGCATTGTCGGAGTTCGGGATACTGGAGGCGTGCCACGTGCGCCGGCATCTGGGCCTGGACGGCCCGTCAAAGAAACAGCTGGAACTGGTACGCGACAAGGTAAGAATGAAGGAGGCGGTGGCCGGAGCGGGTGTGCGGTATCCGCGTTTCGCGGTGGCTCCGGCGCCGGACGGTACGCTGCCCTGGTCGGGGAGGACCGTGCTCAAACCCCGCCAGGGCGCGTCCAGCGAAGGTGTGCGCATCCACGCCACAGCCGAGGATGCCGTCGCCGCCTACCGCGAGCTGGCCAGCTGTGACGACTTCCAGCTCGAGGAGTACATCGAAGGCGACATTCTGTTCGCCGACGGTCTGGTAGCCGGTGGAAAATTAATCAGTTTCGCCGTCAGCAAGTACATCAACACGCCTCTTGACTTTATCGATGGAAAACCACTCGGAGCTTTTCACGTCCCGGCCGGTGAACAATACCGTGAGTTCGTGCTGAGCGTGCTGGCGGCGCTTGACGTCCAGGCGGGCTGCATTCATCTTGAGTTCTTCCGGACGCCGTTGGGGGAGCCCGTCTTCCTTGAGATTGCCAACCGGGTCGGCGGGGCCGGCGTCGTGGACGCTTACCTACGTCGCACGGGTCTACATCTGCCGTCGTACGAGATTGCGATCCGTATGGGCACGACGTTGCCGGCGCCCGGCCCGCCGAGCGGCAAATATCACGCCTGGCTGGTGTTTCCCGGCCATCACCTGCCCGCTGGCTCCATGGTGTCTCTCGTGATCCCAGCGCACCTGCGGGAACATCCCTGTGTGGACCGGCTGCACATGCTCGGGCCTGCGGACCCTCTCCCCGACCGCGTGACCTACCAGGAATGGCTGGTGCCGCTGTTCATCGAGGCGTCGCATCGTGACCCCGGCGTGCTTGCGGATTTCCTGCGCGAATGTGCCTGCTCCATCAGGGTCGAGACAGAGGTGAAGCTGTCATGAGGTACTACCCCACCGACCTCATTCTGGCTGTCGAGCTGGTCGAACGGGAAATTTCGGCCGAACCTGGCTCGCGCGCGGCCCGGTTGCTGGCGGACGCGGGTTTACCCGGTCTGCGCGGCTTGTTCGACAGCGCGGGGCTGGCCGAAGGACTCGACGAGCTTTTCGGCGGCCTGAGCCAGTACCCGTGGCAGCCGTTGATCGACACCAACGACGTCTACGAGTTCTCGCCGATCGGCACGCTGGTCCTGGATGACCGCGACGCGCGCGACACACTGCGCGGCCTGCTCCTTGGCTGGGCGGCCGGCAACGAGATCGTTATCCGCACCCACCGCCAGCCGTTCTGGCACGAACTCATGGATCTCCTGCGGCAGCAGGGACTGCCGTTGCCTGCCGGTCGGGCTGTTGACGCGCACGCGCACGTCCCTGACGGTCGTCTCGTCGAGGTGCCTGCCGTGGTGACCGTCCCGCGGGACACCCCGGCGGCTGCCGCCGCGAGCCCGGACCCGAACGCCGTACGCGTCCGGCTGGACCCGGAGCTGGCCGGGGACAGCGCGGCTGCCAGCGGGGCCATCTTCACGCTGGACTGCCGAGCCGCGTGGGTCCACCAACTGTTTCACCGCGACTACCTGATGGGTACCCGCCTGTCCGCGGCACGCAGCCGCGACACCGACGAGGAGACCGGCCGGCTCGGTGCCAAGCTGCGCTACCTCGTTCAGCGGGCGCGGCGGACGCCCTACTACCGCGATCTTCCCCCGGTCCAGGGCCTCGAGGATCTGCCACTGTTGCCGATCATGGATAAGGCTGATCTGGAAAAATATTCGCTGCCCTTCAGCCGTGCTCTGTGCAGTGGCGCGCCACCCACGGGGGAGGTCCTGCGCAGCGGCGGCTCGAGCGGGGCGCCACGTTACGTCGTCTATTCCCGTACCGACTGGCACAACATGGTGCGGGAAGCAATTCCGCTCTTCTACGAGCTCGGCCTGGACAAAGGTGACCGGTTGATCAACATGCTGTACGGCGGAAAGCTGTACGGCGGCATGACCACCACGGTTGCGGAGCTGTCGCGCATGCCGCTGGAGTGCTACACGACGGCTCAGCTGGCATCCGTTGACGACATTCTGATGCTGTGCGCGAGTTTCCAGGCCAATGCCGTTCTCGCGCAGCCCGCGATGCTCCTTCCGCTGCTGCGGGACGCCAAGGCCCACCAGCCGGATCTCAAGATCGAAAAAGTGATCTACGGTGGCACACCCATGGCCCAGTCCGATCGGGCCTGGCTTCGGGAGCAGCTGGGCACCCACGTTATCTCCAGTATCCTTGCGGCCAACGATGGCGCCCAGCTGGGCTACCAGTGCGGTGAGCTGAGCGGGACGCTGCATCATATCTGCGCGGACTACAATTTCGTCGAAGTAGTTGATCAGGATGGTAACCCGGTACCGGCGGGCGAATACGGTGACCTCCTGATCACCAGTATGCAGAAGTTCGAAGGCCCGCTGATCCGCTACCGGATCGGCGACTGCGGCCGGATTTTCCAGCACGACTGCGGCTGTGGCGTGTCGGGCCAGGTGCTCGAGTACACCGGCCGCTCCGACGGGCAGATCGAGATGATGGCCAGGCGGGTGCTGTACAGCGACGTGCTTACCGCGCTCGACGTTTTCGGCGTGTCGCGGCTCCAGCTGGAGATCACCTCTCTGGCGGGTAAAGAGACCGTGATCGTCCGTACCGAGTCGCCGGCGGCGTTGGCTGCCCGGGAAATAAAGGACTTTCTTGCCGAGAAATTTCCGGCACTTGCTGAACGTCATGACGTCGATGCCGATCTCGACATGTTCGAACTCGTCGTGGAATGCCTTCCTGAGGGCCGGCTGCCCCGTGACGCCGTGAGCGGGAAGATCAAGACTGTCATCGACCGGCGGCTGCGGTGACCAGCACCCGACGAGCCCATTTCCGGCTAATCATGAAAGAGAGTCGTACTCATGGCCGATCGTGTGACGGAGTTGTTCAACAACGAGCTGGCCGGCGCGGGCTCCCCGCTGCTGAGTATTGATCTCAACGGGGCACGGTTCTCGAAACTGGCCGCCCTCGGCTACGACTACCTGGCGCGGCCGATGTTCGTCGGGAAAACGGAGATGGACAGGTTCATCGACGACACCAATCGTGCCGCCGACCTGATCTTCTCGCTGCCGGAACGTCTTTTCCACGGCGATTTCGACCGGTTTCATGACGCGCTGCGGCTCAGCCCCGCACGGGCCAGGATCATGCGCCGGATCGGTGCGGTGAAACCACCCCGGTTTGGCCGTATCGACGCTTACCATGACGGTGCCAGTCTCAAGATTCTTGAATTCAACGTGGGTAGTGACTGCGGCGGGCAGGACTGGGTCGGCGCGGTTCCGCGTGCCCTGCTCGGCATCGACGCGTTCCGCTCGTTCGCCGACCAGCATGAGCTCACCTATATCGACACCGGCGGCCTGGTCGCCGAACTGCTGCGCCAGGCGGGCTCCACCGTCACGGGCGGCCGGGATCCAGTCGTGGCCATGGTGGGGGAACCGGGGGACCTCGCCGTCGGGCCAGGCCCTTGGCAGCCCTTTCAGACGCTCCTGCGGGACGCTGGCCTGGAGACCCATTTCTGCGGGATCACTGATCTGCGCCTCCGCAACGGCCGGGTGCTGTTTGGTGACATCCCGGTCGATCTGCTCTACCGGCTCTTCGTAACTGATCATATCGTTGATGACCCGGCGGCCGTTGAGATCACCGAGCAGGTCATGACAGCGCACGCCGAGGGGCGGGTGGTGTTCTGGACGTCGTTGGAGACCGAGGCTCTCCGGAACAAGAGCTGCATGGCCTTACTCTCCGATCCCCGGCTGCGGACGTGGCTCCGCGACGACGAGCGGCAGCTGATCGATCGTCTCCTGCCGTGGACACGCTCCTTGCTCGGCGAGGCCGCGCTGGAGGACCGCGAACTGGTGGAGCACTGCCGTGACAGCCGGGAAAACCTGATCCTCAAGCCGAACGGGCTCTACGGCGGGCGCGGGATCACGGCTGGCTGGGAGGTGGACGACGACGAGTGGTGGCAAGCGGTGCAGGCCGGGGCGGCGGCCGGGGCGGTCCTGCAGGAGAGGGTGCTCCCGCGCCGAGAGCCCGTGGTCAATCCCGCGACCGGGCAGGTCGAATCCTGGGAGGCCTGCTGGGGGCTGTACTACACACCAGACGGCGGATATGCCGGTGGCGGCTGCCGGTTTCTGCCCTTCGGGAAGGCCACGATCAGCGACGTGGCACCGGCCGGGAGGCTGCCAGGGACCAGCATTTTCGAGTCCCGCCGTGCGGGTATCTTCCTGTACCCGGACGGATCGGATGCCGGCGGATCGGATGCCGGTAGCCGCGGCGCGGCCAGGGCGAGCTCGTGGTGACCGACACCAGCACGGGGAGCAGGACAAAGAACGGCACGGGTGTGCGGCGCCGGGAGCTCGGACACGACTTCGGACTGCTGTCGTCGGCCTACGCGATGCAGACCCTCGGCGAGGGTGTCCTGGTCAGCGCTTTGCCGTTGACGGCAAGCAGGCTCACCAGCGACCCGAAGCTGATTTCCTGGGTTCTGTTGGCGTGGGAACTGCCCTGGCTGTTGCTCGCGCTGCCCGGCGGCCTGATCGTGGACAGGTCCAACCGGCGGTGGTTGATGATCGGTGCCCAATCCGCGCAGCTGCTGCTGCTCGTCCTCCTGGCGACAGCCACGACCCTCGACGTCACGCGCATGTGGATGCTCTATGCCCTCGCTTTCGGGCTGGGCTCCGGCGACATCATCTTCATGGGCGCCAGCCGCGCGCTCATCCCGGATATCGTGCGGAACAAGGACCTGGAAGCCGCTAACGGCCGAAACATGACGGCCGAGACACTGGGGCGGAACTTCCTCGGACCACCCCTGGGCTCCGTGTTGTTTGTCTTTTTCCTGCCGTTGCCGTTCTGGCTGAACGCCGTGACCTATCTCGGCTCGATCGCGCTGATCGCCCGAATCCGCTATCGCGCGCCCCAGCCGGCGCCAGATCTCGCGGTCGGGGAGCGGCCCGAAACACAGGAGCGGCGTGGCCTGCTGGCCGAGCTTACCGCGGGCCTGCGGTGGCTGGTGCGCCACCCGGTGCTTCGAATCGTCGTGCTGCTGGCCGCCGTCAGCAATTTCTGTGTCCTCATGGGGCAGTCCGTTCTGGTGCTCTTCGCCAAGGACGTGCTCAACATAGGGGACAGCGGTTACGGGCTCCTGGTTGCCGCGATGGCCGTTGGTGGCGTTGTCGGCGGTCTGTTCAGCCGCAGGATCGTGAACGGATTCGGTGCCCGCGCGGTCGCCGTCACCGTGTCGCTGGCCAGTGCCCTGAGCCTGCTGGCCATCGGCTGTTTCGGCCGGCAGCCGGTCGTGGTCGCGGCAATTTTCTGCGTGTGGTCGACCGGCCTTGCGCTGTGGAACGTGATGGCCCAGTCGCTCAGCCAACGGCTGATTCCCGCTGGTCTGCGAGGCCGGGTGAACTCGGCCAGCCGGATGATTTGTTTCGGCGCGCTTCCCCTGGGCGCTCTCGCCGGTGGTTTCGCGGCGGACGCTTTCGGGCTGTCCGCGCCCTGGGTCATCGGTGGTGTGATCAATCTTGTGGTGGTCATATTCACGATACCGGCCCTGCTGCGATGGCCGGCAACGAACGGTGACCACCAGAAAGCCCCGGCGGCCGCCGGGGAGGCGACTTCGAAAAAATGATCGCCCGGATATCGGCGGGGATATTCCCGGCCGGGCCGCCGAATCCGTCGGCGGTTTGCCGAACTCCAGCGGAAACAAGGAGGAACCATGCAGGTTCGCGGACCGGCGCTGGCCGCCGCCATCTCACTCGCGCTCGCTGTCGGGCTGGTGGGCTGCGGTGCTGGCAGGAGTGCCGATAAGGATGGCGGTCGCGGCAAGAATACCACCGCCAGCATCAACCGGGTCGTCAGTATCGGTATCGGTGAGCCGAAGCACGGCCTGGTGCCTTCGGACACCGGGGAGACGCAGGGCTTACTTGTGCTCTCAGCACTGTTCGTCCCGTTGTTGAAGGCCGACAAGGAGGGCAGGCTACAAGAGGTCGCCGCCGAGTCCGTCACGACCAGGGACAACAAGGTCTGGACCATCAGAATCAAAGACGGATACACCTTCCACAACGGGGAGCGGGTGACCGCGGACAGCTACATCGAGGCGTGGCACCGGGCGGCGTACAAACCCAATGCCCAGGACACCAGTTATCTGTTTGCCAAGATCGATGGTTTTGCCGACGTCAACCCTGGCGCGGAAAGCGCGGTGCCGGTCACGGATCGGCTGAAGGGCCTCAAGAAGATCGACGACCGCACGTTTCAGGTCACCCTGGCCGCTCCGTATGTCAACTTCAGGGCGATGCTGATCAATCTGGCCTTCGCGCCGTTGCCGACGGCCGCTTTTGAAGGCAGTGGCTTCAACAAGGCCTTCGGAGAGGCACCCATCGGAGACGGCCCGTTCAGGATGAAGGGCGTCTGGCAGCATGACAGGTCTGTCGAAGTCACGCGTTATGATGCCTTTCCGGGAGAAAAGCCCAAGGTTAACGGCGTCCTTTTCAGGATCTACCCGACTCTTGACGCGCAGTATGACGACCTGCTCGCGGACAAGGTTGATGTGGCCCCGGTGCTCCCGCTCGGGAAATTGGCCGAGGCCAGGCGGGTTCTGGGCGAGCGGTTCCAGCTGAGCCCGCGGGCGGGGATCGGCTCGCTCGGTTTCCCGAGTTTCGATCCGAAGTACGCGGACCTGGCGGTGCGCCAGGCCATCTCGATGGCGATCAACCGTGAGAGTATCGTCGAGACCGTCTTTGACGGCACTCGCGTGGCGGCACACTCGTTCCTCCAGCCGGGCATTCCGGGTTATCGCGAGAACACCTGCGGTGCGGCGTGCCAGTTCAATCCGGCCAAAGCGAGGGAACTCCTGCGGCAGAGCGGCTTCACTGGCCCGGTGGAGATCACCTACAACGTCGACGGCGGTTCCAGGGACTGGGTCGACGCCGTCTGCGGCCAGCTCAAGGAGAATCTGGGTGTCGACTGCGTCGAGAAGGCTGAGGCGAAGTACAGCGACTTGCTCACCAAGCTCAAAGCCAGGACCCTTGGGCTCGGTGTGTTCCGCAGTGCCTGGACGTACGACTACCCGGCGCCGGAGAGCATCCTCAGCCCGCTTTACACCTGCAGCAGCCCGTCGAACTTCTACGGATACTGCAACCGGGATGTCGACAGCCTGATTTCCGCGGGCGATCTGGCCGGTAGCCCGGATACGGCGGTCACGTTCTACCAGCAGGCCGAGGACATCATCGCGAAGGATCTGCCCACAGTGCCGCTGTGGTATCTGCGACATGTCTACGGCTATACGGACAAGGTCAGGAACATCGAGGTCAACGACCTGGGTATGGTCGATTTCGGCAGGATCGAAGTCGTTTGACAGAAGATCATCAGTGGGTACCCCGGCGAGGGCGGCCAGCCAAGCCGGCACGGGAAGCCGTGTATCGGGCCGGTGCGCCGCCAGCGGCCCACCGCCGTCCGAAGCTAATGATCATTTATTGCGGGATGCGCGCCAGCTCCCGGCTTGCCACCCGGAAACGGCCTGTCTGAAAACGGACAGCTCTCACTGTTCCCCAACATTATCGCCAGCCATGTGCCCATGATATTTTCAGATCGAATCGATCACCTTCTGCGAGAGAATTCTCGGGCACCACGGAGGGCGGCTGGCGATGCTGGGCGCGAAGGACTATCAAGCGGCACTCGATTTGATACACACCATCAACGCGGATGACGACGGGCCGACCAGCCCGGCCGTGCTGGCGGGGATGCAGCGCCTGATCGGGAGCAGCTCGGCGGCGGTGACCATCATCGATCACCGCAGGAGGCGCCTGGTCGGCGCGGCGGTTCAGCGCCCGGAGGACAATCTGTCACTCGTGCCGTCCTTCGAGCGGGACTTCATCCACCACCCCGCCTTCGGGGCGCACGATGCAGGCCGGATCCGGCAGGGCACGGTGCTGTCGCTGTCAGACCTCATGGATACGCGGAGCCTGTACCAGAATCCGCTGTACGCCACCTGCTACCGCCCGATCGGCATCATGGACCAGTTGTTGGCCTTTATCGGTGTGGACGTTTCCCGCGGAGTGGTGGCGATTTTCAATCGTTCCCGGCGCGGGGTATCGGCTCGCGACCGCGAGATGATCAAAATAATCATTCCTCATGTCGGCCAGGCGATGGAACGCCACCGTGAACGTCAGGCGCTGCTCGCCGCCGCGCACACAGCGGGCCAGCGCGCCGAGCCGCTGCCGCGGGCGGCGCGGCAGTTGCGAGGCCTGACTCCGCGGGAGCGCGAGGTGGCCGAGTCCCTGGCAGAGGGTGCGAGCGACCGGCAGATCGCCCGCGCGCTCGAGATCGCGGAGCGCACGGTGAACAAACACCTGGAGAACATCTACCGCAAGCTTGGCGTCAACAGCCGGACCGCGCTGCTGCTCCTGCTGCAGCGCGGTCCGTGTTGACCGGTACTGCTCGCGCCGGGAGCGTCGTCCCGGCCGCCAGCCCGAAGCGCTGCCCCGAACCTTTTGGATCTTTAAGAGCTGACAGGGCCGGCAGCGGTGAGCTACCTCGCGGCGATCGCTGTCGACCAGAGTTCCCCCTGGCGGTACTGGGTTTGAGCCGGAGGCGGGGATTGAACCCGCGACCTATCGCTTACGAGGCGATTGCTCTGCCACTGAGCTACTCCGGCATGTTGCTGGCCCGTCTCCTGAGTATGCCAGACCGCGTCAGCTCCTCCGGGGTGGTGGCGGGCGCGGGCGAACCGGCTGCCGGCGCGCGGCTGCCAGCTGTCTGTTCGCGGGCCGCGGGAGCCTCTTGCGCCGCGCATCGGCATCCGCTGAGCCAGGCTGCCCGCCGGTGGCAGACGTTTAAGAGCGCGTGTGAGATCGCCATTCCGGCTCACCGCGGCCAGGCGCACCCTGGCCGCGGTGTCGGCCACACCGAGACAACTCATCCGATATCGCTTCGGCCTTCCGCCTTGCCAGGGAGCGCCTGGCCGCGGCTCACTGATCGAAAGCCCGATCTCACGCACGCTCTTCGTAGTCGCATTGGGTGGTGGTGATCTTGCGAAGATCGCATGCGGATGCTGATCCAGTGTGTTTCCTGTGGCCATTTGTTGACGTCTTGTAATCTTTCTGTTACAGAAATATGTTCGAATCTCGAGTACAGGCCTCGCCCACCACCCCGCTCGCAGCGGTTCCGGAGAGCGTGCGTAGGGTTTCGGCCATGACCGGGGACGCAGCTGTAACCGCAACGAGGGGGGCTTCCCTGCTCGTCGCCGAGGACGACGAAGCTTCTCGAGTTGCGCTTGCCCGAAGCCTTGAACGGTTCGGGTATCGAGTGCTGGAGGCGGCGGATGGGGAGGCCGCGCTCAAGCTTTTTCAGACCACCGAAGTTGATCTTGTTGTGCTCGACGTCGCGATGCCGCGCATGGACGGATTTGCTGTCCTGAGCCGGCTGCGGCAGACCAGCGAAGTGCCTGTGATCATGTTGACCGGAAGAGCCGAGGAAGTCGACCGTGTCGTCGGCCTTGAACTCGGCGCCGACGACTACGTGGTCAAGCCGTACTCGCTGCGGGAACTCGTCGCACGGGTCAGGGCGCGCCTACGCCGCCGCCCGCTGGAACCGCCACCGCAGCGTACCGGGGACGGAAACGACCCACTCGTTTATGGCGACGTTTCGATCGACCTGCGCGCACGCGAAGTCGCGGTCGCGGGCGAACGTATTGATCTGACCGCACGGGAGTACGAGCTGCTGGCCTTCCTGGCCAGCCATCCCCGTCGTGTCTTCAGCCGGGAGGAGCTGCTGGAGCAGGTCTGGGGCACACGTTTCCAGGATCCGGCCACCGTCACCGAACATGTTCGCCGGGTACGGACCAAGGTCGAGGGGCGGCCACCGCAGCGCCGGCTTGTCACAACCCTCCGCGGTATGGGATACCGCTTCGATCCCTGAGCGCTGGGCTCGGCCCTGAGCGTGCCCCCTGAGCTCGACCCCGGCGGATCTTCTTCACGAAGGCACGTCGGGGTCAGGCTGGCCGTGGGCTGCCTGCCGGCGTAGGCGGCGGCGGGTCCGGGCGTTGTGCGGTGCCGCAGCCACCGCCGCTGTCGTCGGGTCCCGCGTCGTCAGCGGTGCCGCGGCGATATCCGTCAGGGTGCCGCTGCCGGCTTCGGCTGCCGCTGCCCCGGCTGGCGTCGCGTCCGGTCCATCCGGTCCATCCGGTCCATCCGGTCCGGGGTGGGCCGCCTCATACGCCTTGCGTGAACCGCAGACGCTCGCCCGGCTGCAGGAGCATCGTTCGCCGCCGGCATCCAGTTTCACTGTGACCTGGTCACGCGGTACGTCATGGGAAATGACCCGGCCATCGCCAGCGGGGGTCCGCACCCTGGCGCCCACGGCTGGGGCTTCCGCCTTGAACTGCTCATAGAGCGGATGCTCGTACCGCAGGCAGCACATCAGCCGGCCACAGGCACCACTGATCTTCATGGGGTTCAGAGGAAGATCCTGGTCCTTGGCCATCCGTATGGTGACCGGTTCGAAGTCGGTGAGGAAGGTGGCGCAACACAGATCACGTCCGCAGGAACCGATGCCCCCCTGGATCCGGGCGCTGTCGCGGGCGGAGAGCTGACGCAGGTCGATACGGGCAGCCAGGGTCCGGGCGAGATCGCGTACCAGCGCGCGGAAGTCGATTCGATGATCAGCGCTGAAGTAGATGGTGAACATGCTGTCGGCCTGGATGTAGTCGACACCGACGACTTTCATGGGCAGCTCGTGCTCACGGATCAGCCGCTTCGCCGCGACCCGCGCCTGCGCTCGGCGGCGCCGGGAGACCGCGTGCCGTTCGAGGTCCGCCGCTTGCGCCATCCCCGTGAGGACGGGCAGCCCGCCGATGTCCTCACTGACCCACTGCGGTGCCCATATGCATTCGGCTACCTCTGACCCGGCGTCGGTCGGGATGAGGACCTTGTCTCCGATCTTCGGTGAATACTGTCCGGGGTCGGCATAGAAAAGCCGTCCACGCGGGGAAAAAGTCACGGCGCACATCATCGGCATGCCGCTCGCACCGCCCTCGACCGACTGGAATCATGGTTGCCGGCCGGACCGCGCGGGATCGCCGCGACGGGACGCCGCACGTTCGCCAGGTTACGCCGGACAGGTGTGACGGCGTCGGTGTACGGGTGGCCCAGGTCGGCCAAGCGGCGTCCAGCCGCGGTAGCGGCAGGTTATCCCGCCAGTTCAGCGCAGCCGGATGACGTCAACGCCAGGGTCGGTGGGCAGCTGGTAGAGCGCGTAGGGAGTCGCGATCACCGGCGCGGCGACGTTGCGGACGGGTGTCCCGCCCGGGGTGGCTCCCCGCTCGCGGCCGTAGTGGGCATGCCCGTGCACGGCGAGGGCGACGGGCACGGTGGCTGAGTCGATGGCGGCGGCCAGCTGGTGACTGCCCAGGAAGGGGAACAGTTCGAGGGGCTCACCAGCCAGCGTGTCCCGCACGGGGGCGTAGTGGGTCAGCGCAACCACCCAGCTGGTATCGAGATCCGCCAGCGCGGCGTGTAACGTCAGCGCGCACTGTTCGCTGTGGCTGGCGAAGGCCTTCATCTCGTCCTCGCCGAATTTTTCCGCGCTGCGCCCGGCGAAGCCGCCGCCGAAGCCTTTGGCGCCGGCGATACCGATCGTTGTCCCGCCGGTGGTGAGGGCCACCGCCGATCCCTCAAGGACGGTGACCCCCGCGCGGGCGAGCATCTCGGCGATGACGGCCTGCTCGCCGTGGTCGTGGTCGTGGTTGCCGAGGACCGCGATCACAGGCAGGCCGAGGCCGTCGAACACCTCGCACACGGCGTCCGCCTGGGCGAGTTCGCCGCATTCGGTCAGATCACCGGCGAGAAGAAGCACATCAGCCTCGTCCGCGGCCCGTTCGAACAGCGGTCGTAACCTCGGCCCGGTCCCCGCTTCGATGTGCAGGTCGCCTACGGCTGCGATCGTGACCATGCTGACACCTTCTCAAGGAGCCGAGTGGGGCTGGGTGGCTCGATCTTCTCAGCCGCCCAGGCGAGCTCTCCATCGTCCTCCGGTGACAGGGATGGCGGTGACCGGTCCAGCGCGGGTTACCTGGCTGCCTCGCGCAGCAGGTGCCGCGCTATGATCAGCTGTTGGATCTGCGAGGTGCCCTCGTATATCCGGAAGAGCCTCGCGTCCCGGTAGAAACGTTCGACCGGGACCCCTCGGATGTAGCCCGCGCCGCCATGGATCTGTACCGCACGGTCGGCGACCCGGCCGACCATCTCGCTGCAGAAGTACTTCGTCGCGGACGGCCCGACCTTGGTGTCGCTACCGGCGTCAAAAGCACGCGCGGTCTCGATCACCAGGGCGCGGCCGGCGTACAGATCCGTCACCGAGTCGGCGATCATGCCCTGGATGAGCTGGTAGTCCCCGATGGGCCGGCCGCTCTGGTGCCGCTGCGCCGCCCAGGACACCGACTCATCCACCAGGCGCTGCGCGAGACCCACACACAGCGCGGCGATGTGGATACGGCCGTGGGCGAGACAGCGCATGGCGGTCGCGAAGCCGTACCCCGCACCATCGTCCCCACCGACGAGATGGCTGTGCGGAACACGTACCTCGTCGAGGTACACGTCTGAGCTCCACGCGCCGGCCTGCCCCATCTTGTGGTCCCGCGGCCCGATCGTGAGCCCCGGCGAGCCCTTCGGCACGATGAAGTTGGAGATGCCACGGGTCGCTGGGACAGCTGGGTTCGTACGGGCGAACACGAAGATGGCGTCGGCGATCGGCGCGTTGGTGATGTAACGCTTCGCGCCACTGATCACCCATGTGTCGCCGTCGCGGTAGGCGCTGGTGGTCAGGGTGGACGGGTCGGAACCGGCGTCGGCCTCGGTGAGCCCGAAGGACGCGGTCACCTCGCCGGAGGCCAGGAGGGGCAGCCAGTGCCGCTTCTGTTCCTCCGTGCCACCCTCAATGATCACATGTCCGGCGATGCCGTTGTTGGTGCCGAACATCGACCTCAGCGCGGGTGTGGTGTACCCGAGCTCGAACACCAGCCGTGCCTCTTCGCTCATGGACAGCCCGAGGCCGCCGTACTCCTCGGGGATGGCAAAGCCCCACAGGCCCATCTCCTTGGTGGCGTCCCGAATGTCGAGCGGGACCTCGTCCTTCTCGTCGATCTCGTTTTCGACCGGTATGACACGTTCATGGATGAACGTCCGCACGGTCGTAAGGATCTCGGAGAAGTCCGCCGCGTCCATGCCGTTACCTCCGCAGGGTTCGGGATCTCAACTTCGGTTCGGGATCGCTGCTGGGCCCCCGCCGACGCGCTCGTGCTCCTTCCGCGTCGCCGGAGCTTGAACCGCTACTGGGGCGAGGCCGGGTGGGACCGGCGGTGTTATGCCCGCGATCATATCGATGATATACACGATGAATCTACTGTTGCATCAGTCAACCATGCTGCGCGAACGCGTGCGCCAGCCCATGTGACCAGCAATGATCCGAGTAGGGGTGGACTCCGTCGGACCGGCTACGCCCCCACCGACCGTGAGGAGCATGACGAATGCCTGATGCCGTGATCTGTTCGCCGCTGCGCACACCGGTCGGCGGTTTCGGCGGTGTCTTCACCGATACCCCCGCCACCGAACTTGCCGCTACCGTGATCCGTGCGCTCGTCGAGCGGACCGGTGTGCCGGCGGACGCGATTGACGACGTCGTGTTCGGCCAGTGCTACCCGAACGGGGAGGCGCCGGCGATCGGACGCGTCGCGGCGCTGGACGCGGGCCTGCCGATCGAGGTCCCGGGCCTGCAGCTCGACCGCAGGTGCGGTTCTGGCCTGCAGGCCGTCCTGCTCGCCGGCATGCAGGTGCAGACCGGCGTGGCCGATCTGGTCCTGGCCGGCGGGGCCGAGAGCATGAGCCAGGCGGAGTTCTACACGACCGGGATCCGGTGGGGGACGCGCAGGCCGAGTATCGACCTTGTCGACCGGCTGGCCCGCGGCCGGGTCACCGCTGGCGGAAAGGACTACCCGGTACCGGGAGGGATGCTCGAGACCGCGGAGAACCTCCGCCGCGAGTACGGCATTTCCCGTACCGAGCAGGATGAGCTTGCTCTGCGGTCACACCAGCGGGCGGTCGCGGCACAGCGGGCCGGCCACTTCGCCAGCGAGATCGTGCCGGTGGCTGTCACCAGCCGCAAGAAGGGGACGGTGCTCGTCGACACTGACGAGCACCCGCGGGCGGACTCGAGCCTGGAGCGGCTGGGCGCCCTGCGGCCGGTGATGGTGCGCAGCGATCCGGAGGCGACGGTCACGGCGGGCAACGCCAGCGGGCAGAACGACGCCGCCGCCGTCTGCCTGGTCACTCATCCCGCGCGGGCCGAGCAGCTCGGGTTGCGTCCGCTCGGGCGGATCGTCTCGTGGGCGGTCGCCGGGGTGCCGCCGCGGACGATGGGAATCGGACCGGTTCCCGCGACCGCGCGGGCACTGGACCGCGCGGGCCTCAAGCTCGCGGACATCGACCTGATCGAGTGCAACGAGGCATTTGCCGCCCAGGTGCTGGCGGTGACCAGGGAGTGGGGGTTCGCCCCGGCCGACTTCGACCGGTTGAACGTGAACGGGTCCGGCATCTCCCTGGGCCATCCGGTCGGTGCGACGGGCGTACGGATTCTGACGACCTTGTTGAACGAGATGCACCGGCGCGGTGTCCGCTATGGCCTGGAGACGATGTGCATCGGTGGTGGCCAGGGCATTGCGGCGGTGGTGGAACGTATCGCGTGATGTCCCGGCCGGCCCGGCCGGATGCGGCCGATCGGGAGATCAGGGCAGGAGACGCGGGTGTCAGGGCCCGTCCAGGCAATTTTTGATCACGTGGATCGATCGGACCGGCCCTAGCCGAAGAAGTTGAGGTGATGGGCGTCGTTCGCGTCGGTGGCCGCCGCGGCGACCGCGGACTCCAGATGCGCCCGCCACCAGTCCTCGGCCGAGTCGGCATCTCCGCCGCACAGCAGGGAGACGAGGTGTGCGTGTTCGCCGTGGGTGCGCAGGTTCACGGAGCTGATGTCGGCTCCCGGCTCGGCGGAGGACCTGGCCATCCGATCGGCGCACCCGACCTGGCCGGTGTGCGTTTCGATCATCCAATAATATTGGCGCAGTGTGACGGCAACAGACTTGATCTGGGTCGCGTCAGCGATCGCCAGGTGGAACCGTGTCGTCGCCTTGGCGAAGGCGGCGGGGTTTGTCAGTGTCGCCTCCTCCCCGACCAGCGCGGCCTTGAGGGTCTGCAGGACGTCGGGATCGCTTCGCTGGGCCACCCGGCGGGCCAGCGGCGGCTCGATCAGACTCCGTGCCTGGTGGATGTCGCCGAGATGCACTTCCCGGTGCTGAAGCAGTAAGGCCGTGTAACGGGCAGACTGATCGACCGTGGGCGCACATACCTGTGGGCCTGTCCGGGAACCTCGGCGGGGCCGGATGAGCATCTCCGACTCCAGGACGCGCAGCGCCTCACGCAGGGTCGGCCGGGATACGCCGAACCGTGACATGAGCTCCGCTTCCGGGGGAAGGAAGTCGCCCGTCCGCAGGTCGCCAATTATGATCATACGGCGAATGCGGGTCGCGACCAGCTCGGTAAGCTTCGGCCCGCGTTCCAGCGGAGCCGTGAGATCATCACTTTTAGTGATCACTTCAAATGCTCCCTGTTATGGAGATTTTCACCACTTTAACAAATATTTAAGGATGAATTATCATGGTTTGTCCGGGCGGCCGTGGCCGGGATGGCGCGACGCCCGGCGGTGACGCGAAAATCATGATCGTATTATGGTCGACTGGCCAGGCTGTCTCCGCTGGGCATCGATCGCTTCGAGCACCATCCATCAGACACGCTCTAGCGGCCGGTGAAGTTCGGTGGCCGGCGCTCGTTGAACGCGTTCACCGCCTCAGAAAGATCATGGGATGGGAGGAAGGCGGCATTCCAGGCCCGGACATAGCGCAGGCCGCTGTCGACCGCCGCGCTGCGGGCCGCGTCCAGAACCTCCTTGACGCCCTCGACGACCAGCGGCGGATTGGCTGCGACCTCGTCGGCGAACGCATGGGCGGCGGCGAGCGTCGCGGCCGGGCCTGGCAGGACGTCATTGACCAGCCCGATCCGTTCGGCGCGGATCGCGTCGATGTCCTTGCCCGTCAGGGCGAGCTCCCGCAGGTGGCCGTCCCCGATGATGGCCGGCAGGCGTTGCAGGCTGCCCAGGTCAGCGACTATGCCGACTTTCACCTCTCGCACGCTGAACATCGCGTTGGCGCTCGCGTAGCGGACGTCGCAAGCGGCCAGCAGGTCAACCCCGCTGCCGATGCACCAGCCGCTGATCGCGGCCGCGACGGGCTTGCGGCAGTTCGCGACCGCGGTAAGCGCACCCTGTAGGGCGCGCAGCTTATGCAGCATGCGGGTGCGGCCATGGGCGAGACCGACGTCGGTGCCATTCGGCCCGATGATCCCCTCGAGCATGGTCCGCAGATCCAGGCCGTAGCAGAAGTTGTCCCCGGACCCGGTGAGGACCACGGCGCGCACGCTGTCGTCAGCGTCCAGCGCGGCGAACACCACCGGGATCTCGCGCCAGAACTGCGGACCCATCGCATTACCCTTGCCGGGGCCCAGCAGGGTGACCTGGACCACTGGGCCACGCCGCTCGAGCCGCACTGACAGCAGCGACGGCGCAGGCGGATCGGTGAACACGTATGGCTCCAGAATGATCTGTTCGTAACCGGTCGCTCCTTCCCGCACCGAAGCGGCGCCGCCGTCGGCATCGCTGCCGCTGCCGTCGAAGGCATTTGCCGTTCTCTCATCTGTCGCGGTCATTGGAGTCCCTCCGCTGTCGGCTGCCCCGGGCTCTGGTGACGCCCGGGACAGCCAGGTGTTTTGCCGCAGCCCATGCGGTGGTGAACAGGTTCGTCAACACCGGTCCTGTTGCTGATCGAATCAGTGTGGCATGCAGGCTACCGTTGGGTAGCAACAGCCATCCTGGCGTGTGGGAAACGCGATCGCCCTTGATGAGATCGGTTGGGAGGCTCCGGCAACAGGCCTGCCCGGCTCGCGCCGCACGCACCCCAGCCCCGCTCCTTGATCCACACCACTGTTGCCGGGCGCTCGTACGCCAGCGGTTGCCGAGGGTGATCGCGGCCATGGCGAACCCGCGGGCCCAGGGGAGTGATACCGATGTCGGCGTGTGCCGAGAAGATCATCGATAGAGGACGGCGCTGGCGCTGCCGGCGAAGCCCGGCGACTGGGCCAGATAGTCCATTGCCGAACGCGAGCGCAGGGTGAGGTCCAGCGTTGCCGCCACGCAGTTGTTGTAGGAGTTCACGATGAGCTTGCCCTGGACTCGGATCGCCGAACTGGCCACATCGGTCAGGAACAGGTCCGCCACACAGCCGAGCTCCGGATAGGAGGCCCGTCCGACGTTGTCCCCGATGTCGCCGTTGGTCAGCGAGATCTTCACCGTGTACGCGGCTGATCCAGACTGGCCCACGCTTCCGGACCAGGATCCCGGGAAACCGGAAGGCATGTCGTAGGTTCGCGCTGGTGCTGTGGGCGCGGGCGCCGCCGAGGACTGTTGTGCGGCGGGGGACCGGGCGACACCTCCGGCAGCGCCGCCGTTGCCCGTTCCGGCGGCGCTGCCCGAGCCCGGGCCGCTCGCGGTTCTCAGGGCGATCTCGGTCGTTGGCGGGGCGGTCGGCGCCTCCAGGCTTGGCGCCGCGGCCGACGCGGTCGGAGCAGCCGTCGCGGCGGGGCTGTGGCTGGTTGCCGTGCCGCCGCTTGCCACCGGTGGCCGTGCGTTGATGGTCGCGGTGTTCTGGGTGGTGGTAAGCGTGAGCGCCGCGGCACCGGCGGCCAGCAGCGTGACCGCGACCACAGTGATGATCGCGGTTTGCCGGCGCCGTCGACCGGCCGGTCGCTTCCGCCCGCTCAGGACGTCATCGTGTTGGCGGACCCAGCCGGCGGCGGTCGGCGCCTGACTGGCCCCTGTGCCGCCGGGCTCCGGTATGAAGGGCGAGATCTCGACCGGTGCGGCGAGGTCGAGCGTGCCGGTGGCACCCGCCCGGCGCGGGCTCACGATCGTCGCGTTCGCGGGGAGCAGCGCGGTCGCCCCGTCGTCCGGCTCGGCAGGCGCAGGCGCAGGCGCATCGTGATCGGCGTTACGCGGCGAGCGGGCTGGCTGCTGGAATCCGGAACTCGCGAGCAGGGCCAGCCCGCTTTCGGACCCGGCCGCGGTGGGACGGGCCGCCGGGTCCTTCGCGAGCATCCAAGAGATCATGTTCCACAGTGCCGGCGGGATGTCGGCAATGGGCGTGGGCGCGTCCTCCATGTGGGCACGCAGTAACGCGATCGGGTGCGGCCCGGAGAACGGCGGATCACCGGCCAGGAGCTCGTAAAGCATGACTCCCGCGCTGTAGACGTCGGCGGCCGGTTGCGCGTGCTCGCGCTGTGCCAGTTCCGGTGCCATGTAGAGCGGTGTCCCGATCGCGCCGGTGAGGCGGGTCAGCGACCGGCCGTGGGCGAGCCTGGCCACGCCGAAGTCGGTGAGCCGCGCTTGTGGATCAGCTGGGTCGGTGACGTCGATGAGGACGTTCGCGGGCTTGAGATCACGATGGACGACGCCGGCCGCGTGCACAACCGTCAGCGCGCGCAGCACCTGACAGGTCAGCGCGACTGCCACCGGGACGCTGAGCTTTCCCCGGTCCCGGAGATAGACCCTGAGGTCCACGCCGTTGACGAGGTCCATCACGATCGCGAGGGTGTCACCCTCGACCACCAGGTCGCGGACAGTGACGAGATGCGGACTGTTGAACCCGAGCAGCGCGGATCGTTCCTGGACGAACCTGGCGACCACCTCGGGGTCGTCCGCGAGTTCCGCGCGCAGGACCTTCACCGCCACCTGACGATCGCCGCCCACCGTGGATCCCCGCCAGACCTGGCCGAACGCGCCCCGGCCGATTGGTTCATGCAGCACATAGCCAGAGCCAAGTTTCCGCACAGCACGAGCCCCTTCCCCGGAAAATCCCACTCATCACACCATCTCGGTGACGGGTGATGTCCAGGTGGATGGATCGCGAGGCTGCGGGGGGAGGCGTTCTGTGGTGGGCGATGCCGCGTCCCCTGGTGCCGCCGGTGCCGCGAGCGTTGCCGGTCAGATGTTGAGTTCTTCCTTGACCAGGTGGTTCCAGGTGACGGCTCCGACGATGCCGTCGACATCGCTCCCGACACTGCGTTGGAACCCTCGTACCCAGGCGTCGGTCAGCGGGCCGAAGATCCCGTCCACGGGGAAGGGGTGCGCGGGATCCCCGGTGCGGAAGTTCGCCTGGTCCTGAACGGCGCGCACCGCGTCGCCCTTTTCGCTTCGGTCGCCCTCGCGGACAGTGATGATGAGCGATGGCCAGGTCTGGTCGCCTACGGCGCCGTCAGTCGTGAGCCCCCGCAACGACTGGAACTCGCGAACCGCCGTCTCGGTCCGCGGCCCGAAGTTCCCGTCGATGGCGACGGTGTATCCGTGCGCGCGAAGAAGGTACTGTACGGTACGTACCGCTTCGCCTATTTTGCCGTTCTTCTGCATGGGCCAGGTCAGTGCCATGGTCGGCCTCCTTCGGCGCGTGGTCCTGGCGGCGACATCTGGAAGCCACCATCACTTCACTATAAGTGATGATTCAATTCCTGTCAGTCGCATTTCAGGGTCGGGCGACGAACGCGGTCCGCCTCGGAGAGCGTTTCCTCGTTGATCCTGTTTGGGTTCGTCCATGGACGCTGGGCTGGTAGGCGGCGGTGCAGCAGCGGCCCGGTCCGCAGTGACAGGTAGGCGAGAGCCGAGGCCGGGATGGGCAGCCAGAAGTTCGCCAGCCGCCAGGTCACCACCCCCAGCAGGGCGATGGCCCGGGTCGTGCTGAAACCCACGAGCGTCGGTACGAGTACTCCTTCGATGATCCCGAGCCCACCCGGTGTGATGGGGATAGCTGCCAGCACGTTGGCGAGCCCATAGGCGATCAGAAGACCGTCCAGCGCCGTCGCGTGACCGTAGGCATACAGAAACACCCACAGAGAAGCGGCGTCAAGTAACCAGTTCGCGGCCGCCCACAGCGTCGCCCTGATGAGCAGGGGCCGGTCCTTGCCGAGGACTCGAAGGCGATCGGCGAGGGTGCGGACAAGATTTTCGGCGCCGCTCGGTGACACCCCTGGCAGGCGGCGGGCGATGGCGCGGACGATGCGGACGGTCCGTTCGCTCCCACGGGTGAGCAGCGCCACCCCGATGAACACCGCGCCGATCACCAGTGTCCCCACCACGGCCGCTGTTCCGTAGATCGGGTTGGCGCCCCGGGTGGGAATCGAGATCAGGAGGCCGATCCACAGCATCACGTTCAGGACAACCGCTGAGCCGGCGCCCTGAATCGCCGCGGCGGACACCGCTTCGGACGCGCCAATTCCGGCACTGCGTTGCAGGCGGTAGCGAAGTGTGCTCGCGGTGGCGGCGCCTCCAGGTAGCATATGGCTGACGCCGAGCGACGTGAGATCGATGCGCGTCAGCGTCCACAGTGACGGCCGGTCTTCGCGGGCAAGCACGCTGCGAGTGAGCATCGCATACGCAAGCAGGGAGGCGGCCTCTAACAACAGGCCGACAACGAGATAGGCCGCCTCAACTCCGGACAGTGTTTCCAGAGCTTTCCGGGCACCCGCGAGCTGCGGCAACAGCGCGTATTCGATCACTAGTAGGAGCACTATCGCAGAGGCTCCACGCCGTAGCCACATCGGTACCCTTAGTGACATCATGCATCCATGCTGTCGGATATCGAGGCCGCCATACGCGTTTTGTTACCGAAGGTAACCAAATTGTAGTGCTTGGGCCGAATACGGTATCTCGCTGATAGCTGTCTCGGGGATCGCCGGGAGAGGGCCGTCGGCCTGGGGGCGGGCGCGACCGATGGCGCGGCCCTCCATTGCGCGGGCAGCCCGGACTCGGACAGCAGGGCTCATGGTGACCCGACGGTGGGCTGTCCTATGTCTGATCCATGTTCACGCACCGGCCCATCATCCCGGATTCGGATACTCGTGAAGTTGGCGCGGGCAGTTGTCGCACCGGGTGCGTGCGGTAATGAAGCTATTTGGTTACCCTTCGTATTGACATTGTGTGTATGGCGTTCTTGGCGAGCCGCGGCAGCGGGTGTCCTGGGCAAACATACGCGAAATGCTCAACAGTGCGTGACGGATCACATGACGTGATGAATCGCATGACGTGATGAATCACACGATGTGACGGATCACATGGCGCGAGTGGATATGGCGACCATCGCCCACGTGGCGACTGCCCGCGGGCCGGGAGCGGCTGGGCGGGCGGCACACTGGCGGGGTGGATGTCACGTGGTGGGGGCACAGCACGGTTGGGATCCAAGACGCCGGCACTCGGCTGCTCACCGATCCCGTCCTCGGGATGCGGGTCGCGCACCTGCGCCGGCGTGCTGGCGCGCGTCCCGCGGCCCAGGCGGCGCAGGTCGACGCGGCGGTCGTCTCTCACCTGCACGCCGATCACCTTGACATCCCCTCGTTGCGGTTGCTGCCGCCGGCTGTGCCGATCCTGGTCCCGCGCGGCGCCTCGGCCCTGCTGCGCCACCGGCATCCGGCGCTTGCGGAACGCTGCGTGGAGATGGTGCCGGGGGATCAGGCCCGGATCCCGGCGCCGGACGGCGGCGGCGGTCTGGACGTGCTGGCTGTCCCCGCCCGCCACGACGGATCCCGCGGCCCGTGGTCGCGTCACCGCGGCCCGGCCCTCGGCTTTGTGATCACTGGTACCGCCACAGCCTGGTTCGCCGGGGACACCGCCCTGCACGACGCGATGGCCGATCTTGCCCCGCTCGGCATCGATCTCGCTCTCGTCCCGGTCGGCGGGTGGGGACCCAGCCTCGGCCCCGGGCACATCGACCCGGCCGGCGCGGTGGAGGCGGTGCGGCGGGTGATACCGGCGGGCCAGCCGGTCCCGGCGATGGCCGTGCCCATCCACTACGGGACGCTCTGGCCGATAGGCTTCGACCGCGTCCGGCCCGATCGTTTTCACGAGCCCGGACGCGAGTTCGCCCGCCTGGCCGATGCCGCTCAGGTGCCCGCCGAGGTGCGGCTACCCGCACACGGGGTGGCGGTGACCGTGCCAGGCGGCACCCGCACCGGCGCGGCGCCGGCCGGCACCGGTCAGGACGACGCGGGTCAGGACAGCACCGGTCAGGACGACGCGTTCCCGGTTGCTTCCGCCGACAAGGACTGATCGTTTTCGGCGGTGCGGGCCGCCGGGAAGGGGTCTCGGCGCAGCCCGAGCTGCTCCAGCCACTGGATGAGCTGGCGGTGGATCGCGTCCGGCCCCTCGATCGGACCGCCCGGGGCGGGCCAGGCCGCCGGGTACAGGAGCACCGCGCGGGTCTGGTCCCCGCCGATCCCGCCGTGACAGCCGACCAGCTCCTCGAAGGCGGCGACCTCGCGGGTTCCCGGGTCCACCCGGCTCACCACGACGATGTCACCGACATGGTCCATCCGCTGGTGGCGCAGCAGGTCCGCCGCGGCCCGCGAGCCGTACCCGAGCAGGGGGCTGGCCCCCTCGACCACGCCGGTGTCCAGGAAGACGCGCCCGTGGGCACCGAAGGCGACCGGACCATGCCCATGGCAACGGACGACCACGAACCCGACGCCGGGATGGTTGACCAGGCCCCGTACGAGTGCCGGGTGCAGGAACTCCAGGTGGTCGAGATCGGCGCGGCCGGCCACCTGCGGCAGGTAGACCATGGCCAGGTTCCCGGACGCGACGACGACGAGATCTGGGCGTTTCGGGTCAAGCGTGACCTCGAGCCTGGACGGGCCAAACGTCACCTGGCCGTCGTCGATGCGGCGCCGGAGTATGCGCCGGCTTGGCCCGTCACCGGTGTCACCGCCGGTAACCTCGGTGAGCAGCGTGTTCACCGGGCCCCAGTCCTCGGCGGTGCCGGTCGCGGCGGTCGCGGCGGCGCCCGGGGTCAACAGGTCGCGGACGGTGTCGGGGAAGGAGCGTCCATAGCGCTGGCGGAACGTCGCGCCCTGGCTCTGGCCGTGATCGGAAAGAGCGACGAACATGTACGGGCGTCCCACGTTCGCCGCGACTCGCTCCAGCGTTGCCAGCACCCGGTCGATGCCCTCCAGGGTCTGCAGAGACTCCCGCCGATTCGGCCCGGCATGGTGGGCCACCTCGTCATAGTCGACGAAGTCGCAGAACACCACGGGCGCGCCACGGGCCATCTGTTCGGCGATGAAGGTGACGTTGAGATCACGCAGCAGGACGTTGGTCAGCCCCCGCAGCGCGATGTACGAGCCACCGCGCCGGACGCGGGGGAAGATCCTGTCCCGGCGCTGCTTGCGGGCCTGGTGCACCTCTTTAATCATTTCGCCGACGGTGAGGACCAGCGATCGAGCGAATCCCTGTGGGCTGGCCGCGAACGACGCGTACCCGCGGGCACGCCGTCCCGGTAGCCCAGCCTGACTGACGGTGAGCAGACTGTGCGGGGCGTCCCCGGAGAAGACGTTGCTGATGCTCACTCCGCCGTCAGCAAGCAGCCCGCGTCCGTTGCTGAAGCCGCGTTCGAGCTCAGCGGCGTCGCGCGGCCGGTTGGTGACGATCAGTCGTCCGGTGTTCTTTTCGTACCAGCGGAAGGCAGGGATGTGACGGGACGCGCCGTGCAGGATGCCGGCCTGGCTGGTTGGGGTTGTCGAGGGCATCCCGGTGTGCCACTCGACGAACCGGTGCGACCCCGAGCGCACCCAGCGGCTCAGCGTCGGCAGGTTCCCGGCGGTGACGGCCCATCGCAGCAGCGGCGCGGACAGGCCGTCGATCTGCACGATGACGACCCCCGGGCCGTCGAACGGGATGCCACCGCCGCCGTACCGGGCAACCTGGCGCATGATCTCACCGATGAACGTCTCGTCGCTGCCCGCGTCGGCCAGCCAGCCGACCATCGCGGCGATCACCGCGGTGGTCCAGGCGACGCCGATGGCCGCGCCGAAGCCGTGAAAGGCGACGTCCGGTTCGATGCGCAGCGCCACGTAGATCACGAGTGTCTGCGCGAACAGGCCGATGAGCAGCACCGCGATCCCGCCCAGGGCGACCGCCAGCGCAACGAGGATGGGCCGCAGCACCGCGCCGACGACCGCGAGAATGGCAACCAGACGGATCAGCCCAGCGAGGCTGTCCACCTCGATGCCGGGCAGGAAGGCGAACGCCAGGGCGAGCGCCAGCCCGCTCGCGACGGCCGACCGGATGACCCGCAGCAGCCGCCGTGGCGTCGGTTTCATCCCGCGCAGCACCACGCCGCCGAGGCGCAGCCGCCCGCGCAGGAGCCGGCCGACGACGGCCAGCCGGGCCCGGCGGCGTCCGGACAGGTCCGCCTGCCCCGCCGTACCGGGGACGGTGCTCGGGGCACCGGTACGATCCGCAACCATATCCAGCGCAGACTAACCGGCAGAGACGCGATCTCATGATCGTTCAGGAGTCGTCAACCGGATGTCCGCCGGGTTGTTGTGACCTGGACTCCGAAGCGGCGCGCTGGCGTGCGTCCCCGGTCGCCCCGGCGGTGCGCGCGCGTCACCTTCGCCTTGGTTGGACCGCGGTGGACCGCTCTATCACGCACCATGGAAGACACGTCCGGACTGCCCGGTGGCGCTGGTGGGGCCGCTGGCCGGGGAGCGGGGTGATCAGATCGAGGTGGGCGGAGCGGCGCGGCGAGCCGACGGGCGGGAGGGCGTGGTGGGTGACACTCGCGTCCCCTCGGCCGCGTGCGGCCCGGCTCCGGAGCGGCCATCGGCCTGCGGGACCGTGGACGGCGCCAGCGCGACGGCCCGGGGCGACCGGGGCGACCGGCACACCGGCCCGCGTTCTCGGTGGGACCGGCCATTGCGGGCGGTCGTCATCGTGGTCACCGCGCTGTGCTGGCTGGCCACGGTTGCCCTGCTCACCGTTCACAGCACCGTGCAGCAGCCCGGTTACTACGAGCGGGTACTCGCCGACGCTCACGTGTACGAGCGCTTCTATACCGAAGTCCTGCCCGACCCGCGGGTCGTCGAGGTCTCCGGCCAGCTCTTCGCCGGTCTCCCGGTGGACCAGTCGCTGCTGACCGCGAATCTGCGGGTCGTCGTCCCGCCATCGTCGTTGCAGGGGGTGGCCGCCAGCCTCGCCGAGCGGACCGCGGGCTATCTGAGCGGCGATGCCGACACGCTCTACCTGCGCATCGACCTGCGGCCGGTGTTGACCAGCATCTCCCAGCTCGCCAGCACCTATCTGGCCGGTGAGGTGGCCGGTGCCACGACGTACCCGGTGGACGACGTGAGCAGGTTCACCGTTGGTCTCCTTGATGCGCTTGACCAGCTGTCGATGGGGCGCCCACCGGCTGGTGTGCCGTCGATCGGGGCGGTCCGGCTCTCGCCGCAGCAGGCCGATCACGTTGCCGACGTCATTCTTGACCGGGCACCCGGACTGGACGGCCTGGAGCGCCGGGCCGCGCACGAGCAGCTGGTGACGTTGATGCGGGCCGGCGACCTGACCTCGGCGCTGGTGGTCGCGGGCCCGCTGCTCTTCCAGGGGGATGAGGCGGCCATCGCGAACCTGCGCCGCCGGGTCGGTGGCGGCACGGTGCTCGATCTCGGGCCGGCGCTCGCGGGGCTGCCCGCCTCACCGGGTATGTCCGCGGCACACGCCGTGCACAGCCTTGGCTCGGCCGGTGTGCTGCTTGCCGCCGGCGTGTGCGCGGGCCTGGGCCTAGCGGTGCTCATGGCCGGCTTTGTCGCTGTTCGCCGGCAGGGTGGTCGTGGCCCGCGGCTGGTCGCCGCCGCGCTCGCCGTAGCCGGGATCATCGCGGCAGCGGCCGGTGGTGCGCTCCCGGGCCTGCTCGGCGACCCGTTCGCCGCGCTGACCGGCCCCTCGTCATCGCTCCCGGTGAGTGTCCGGGCGATGCTCGGCGATATCTGGGCGGGGCTGGCTGGCCAGGCCCAGCGCCGCTGGCTGGAATTCGCGATCATTCCGCTGGTGGCGGCTGCCGGCAGCACGATGGTCATGGCTGTGGTGACCGCGCTCGTTCGGTCGACCGCGCGGCGGCGACACTGGGAGACGCTGGTGGCGGCCTCGGCGGCGATCACTTCCGTGTGCTGGATCGTGCTGCCGCTGCCGGTCGCCCCGGCGGCGCGGATCTGTAACGGTTCGGATCTGCTCTGCGGCCGTCGTTACACCGATGTGGTGTACCCCGCGACGCACAACGCCATGGCCTCCAGCGACGCGCGCTTCCTCGGGGCGGCCCAGGATCCCGATCTGATCGGTCAGCTGAACTCGGGCGTCCGGGCCTTGCTGATCGACGTCCACCACTGGACGCTGCCTGACGAGGTGGAGACCTTCCTCAGCGCGCTTCCACCGGACCAGCGTGCCGCTGTCGAACCGCTCACGCGCGGCGCCCGGTCCCAGCGCGCGGGGCTGTGGCTCTGCCACGACGTCTGCCAGCTCGGGGCGCTGAGCCTGGATACGGAGCTGGCCCGAATCCGCGGCTGGCTCAGCGCGAATCCGACCGAGGTCGTCACGTTAATCATCCAGGATGGAGCGCCCGCGGCCGAGGTGATGGCCGCTTTCAGCGCGGCGGGGCTCAGCCGGTACGTGTTGACCCCGCCCAAGGATCCTGGCGGTGCTTGGCCGTCACTGGGCTCGATGGTCGAGAAGAATCGCCGACTGGTCGTGTTCGCCGAGAGCGCTGATGTCCCGGGCTCCTTTTATCGGCGGTTTTTCCGATATGCGGCCGACACGCCGTTCGACGTCTCCGCGCCCGACGGTTTCACCTGCTCCTTCGGGCGCGGCGAGCGGAAACCGGCGATCATTCTCATCAATCACTGGATTACCCGGACCGCGAGCAGCCGGGCTGACGCGGCGGTGGTGAACCGCCGGGCATCCCTGCTTGATCAGATAGGGGCGTGCCAGCGTGCGCATGGGCGGTTGCCGACGTTTGTCGCGGTCGACTACGCCACTATCGGTGACCTCATCCCGACCGTAGCGGAGCTGAACCGCGGTTCCGCCAGGTAAAATGTCCGGCTCGCGCCGCCCAGGCGGCGCCGCCGGTCGTTGTCGTCGGCCGACGCCCAACACAGGGTGCATCCCTCCGTTACCTCGTGATCCATCCACCCGGACGCCGCTGTCAGATCGAATGCCCGACTGTCAGATCCTCTTACTCAAGTCATTGAAGTGCAAAATATGTACTATTTTATATGGATTGTCACGACTGACATTGGCGGCGGGCCGCTGGAAACCCTAGGATCGGGCTGGCT
>NZ_CAKJTP010000007.1:0-23102 GCF_917627335.1 Protofrankia sp. CiT1
CAGCCTCGGCCACCGGGGCCCGCGCCGGAGCGCGCGCACGCCGCGCGGCCACCGGGCCCGGATGAGCGGCCACGGCCGTCAGGCGGGCAGCGGCCAGCCGTGGCCGACCGGCCCGAGGCGTCCCGCCCGGTCCAGGGGCGTGACACCCTGTACCCATTTCCGCAGCATCGGGACTTCGACGTTCCGTCCGCTCCGTCCGCCGAGCCGGGCGGGGCGCAGCGAGGCCCAGTCGGGCACCGGCCGGCGTATCCCAGTGCCGACTCGGTGTTCGGGTACCACGGGCGTACCGCCGAGCCGCCCGCTCCCACCAGCGGCCCACGGGAGCGCGATCGTGGTCCTTTCCGTGCTCCGGCGGAAGCCGGCCAGCCTGGCGCCGGACCGGCCGGCGGATGGGAGCCGGCTGCGGCAGCCCCGGACATGAGCCTCGACGGCCGGGCCGGTGAGCTGCCCCAGGCGCGGCTGCGAGCCCCGGCAGGGAGATCTGGGCAGCTCCTTTCGGCCGAGCCTGCCGTTGCCCGGCAGCGTGCCGGCTGGGATGCCGATGCTCGGGAGAGCGCTGCCGAGGACGCCCCTGCCAGCGGTGTGGCTGCCGAACCGCCGCTGGGCATCGAGCGTGGCATCGTTGATCCGGATTGGGCTGTGCCGCCGCCGCGGCCGGCCAGGGCCGGCCGGCTCGCCGGCCTCGTCGTCGGTACGGCGGGCGCGGTCACCGGAGCGGGCGCGGTGTTGCCGTGGAGCACGCTGAGCAGCGGGGCGGAGACCCGTACCTTTTCGGGGCTGACGGTTGGCGACGGTCGTGTGACACTGGTTGTCGGTGTCGTCCTGTTGATGATCGGCTTCGCGCGCCTGTTCGGGCGTCCGGCGGGGGCAGCGGATGGGGTGGTTGCGCGGGTGCTCGCGGCCGGGGTCACGGTGCTGTCCACGATGGACATCATCGCGGGGCCGCCGCCGCTGGCATCCTTCCGTGGCATTTCCGCTGATCAGATGAGCGTTGTTCCCGGGCCCGGCGTCGTCCTGACCCTGGTTGCCGGGCTGGTCGCGCTTGTTGGTAGCTGGCTGTTGCGGCCCGCGCGCGTGATCCGGCGGTGAACATCCAAGGATCATGACTGGCCGGCTGGTTGGTCAGTCAGCTCCGCGGGGCGGCTGGCGCCATGGCCGGCCCGCGGCAGCTGACCGTACAGGGAGGAAGGCGTGTCCGAACAGGATCGCAGTCCATGGGGGCCGCCGACCGAGCGCATCGCTGACTGGAGCGGCGAGACCGATGCCGGCGGCCCGCAATCCCGACCCACTGGCGAGGACCGCGGACACGAGCAGGCACGGCGGTGGCGAGCGGAAAGGCGCGCGGCAATGGCCCGTACGGCCGATCCGCGCTGGGCCCGATCCGACGATGGCCCGCCGCCGGCGGACTGCGTCGCCGTGGCCGCGCTGGACGCTTGGGACGTCCCGAATGAGCTGGCGAGCGCTGGAGAACATCAGCTGTGGGGCGCGCCGCTGGGGGCCGACGCGAGAACCGCCGGCGGCGGGCCGGGCCTGAGCCGAACGCTCGGCGGCTTGGTGGTGCTTGCCGCCGGTGCCGCGACAGCCCTCGCTTCGTTCATGACGTGGGCTACCGTGAGCGCTTTCGGGCTGATCGAGATCTCGGTCAAGGGCACCGACGCGGAGCAGTACGGCGCGACGACGCTGCTGTTCGGTGTCGTGTCCGCCGTTCTCGGCGGGACGCTGATGGTCCGTGCGCGAAGCGGCCTGCTCTGGATCCTCGCCGCGGTCACCGGGTCCATGATCGTTCTTATGGCGATGCTCGACCTGTTCCAGCTCCTGCGTGGCACCCGGCCGGCCGGTCTGGATCTTGGCATGTCGGTCCGGGTCGGGCCAGGTCTGTGGATCACGCTTCTCGGCGGCTTTGCCGTTGTCGGCGGTTCGCTGTTCGCCCGCTTCGGGTCACGCCGCGGCCGTCCCTGACAGGGTTATCCCTGACAGGGCCGTCCCCCAGATGGGGGTCCTTTCGTCCTGAGCTGTGGGGTCATGACACCGCGTGGCATCCGGGCCAAGCTGGGTGACGGTCGCTCAGCGGCCCCGAATGGCGCGCGTTTCCACCCTGAGACGGGGGGCGGGGTGGGACGCGGCCTGACGGCACGGGCGACGGGCGACGGGCGACGGATGGGCTCAGGACACGGCATGCCGCGGGTCCGCCCAGCTCTCTGGCGGGGCGGGTGGGCGTGGGGTCAGCCGGTGCTGTCGGGCCTGAGATGGCCGTCTTCCACCGCCCGGCGGTACAGGTCGATCTTTGTTGTCGCGTCGCGGCCGACCTTGCGGTACTTCATCCTGACCCGTTCGATGTACTGCTTGGCGGTCTCGGTCCCCACGTTCATGCGTTTGCCCACCAGCTTCATGGGCATCCCGCCCGCGTACAGCCGCAGCGCCTCGCGCTCCTGTGCGGACAGCGCCGGGCGATCCGGCGCGTCGTCGGTGAACAGGACGAAGGCGAGCTGGGGCGATACCCAGCCATTTCCGGCCGCCGCGGCCCGGATAGCCGTGGCTAGATCATCAACGGTTTCGGTCTTCGGCACGAAACCGTACGCACCGGCACGGATGGCCTCGCGGACAGCGGCCGGCGCCGCTGTCGCGCTGAACACCACCACGGCGGGGCCGGTGTCGATCAGCTGCCGGATGTTGTCCGGCGCGGTGCTGCCATCACCGAGGTCGAGGTCGAGCAGGACGACGTCGGCGTGCCTTCCCGGGCCGGCGAGCAGTTCCGCCATGGTGGTGGCCTTGGCCACGAGTGTGCAGTCGGGTGTCGCCGCGAGTAGTCCCTCAAGCCCGTGCAGGACGATTGGATGATCATCGACGGCCGCGACGGAGATCATTAGATCCGCGCTGCAAGGGCTCGGGCCGCGGGGCCTGGCAGGGCCTGCCACGTCACCCTTTCGAACATCTTGGTCCCTTCGGATCGGTTAAGAGCGACCGGCAACAGGGGACGCGGCGTCGCGGGGCTGGGGCACGCACCTCGCCGCGTTGTCGTCGGTCGCCACCCAACACCTCCGGTGACTCCCTCCGCCGCCTCGCGATGCACGCACCCCAGCCCCGTTCCTTGATCCACGCCCCTGTTGCCGGGCGCTCTAAGAGCGCCTGGTAACAGAGGTGGCGAGCGTCCTCATCGGCTCCATCGCAGTTCCAGGGAGCCGCGTCCGTCCGCCGTGTCCGTGAACGCGTCGAGATGGCCCTCCATCCGGTCGCCCACGCCGATGGCCCGGACGGCCCGCGCGCAGGCCGGAGAGGTGGGAGAGGCCGGAAACGACACGAACACCTGGGCCTCGTCGCTGCCGCCAAGCACGGTCAGCAGGACTCGGCCGGCGGCCACGGACGCGAGGGACTCGTCGACCATGCGGGCTATCGCGCTGCGGGCCCCGGCCGGTACAGCGCTGAGATCTCCGAGCAGCTGGGTCTCGATCCGCAGGCCCCGGCGCTCAGCGACGGCGATCACATGCTCGAGGTCCAGGACGGTTGTACCGGTGATCATCCGGCGCAAGGTCGCGGCCTGGGCGGCACAGCGGCTGCGCACGGCCTCGTCCGCCGGGTCGAGCAGACCGTCCGCGATCGCTTGGACCAGCGGCAGCGTACGGGTCGCAAGCATGTCCCAGCGGCGGGCGCGGTCGGCCCGGACCGTTACGGCGGAGATCTCCAGCGCGTTCAGCTCAGCCTCGGTGGCCACGATCCGCGCGACGGTCGGGCCAGCCGCGGCCATGGCACGGCGAACCACCATGACCGCCAGCGGCGGGACCCACAGCCCCCAGGCCACCGCGGCCAACCGGGTGAGCGCCAGCGGCCCCGGGCCGACCTCACGCAGGGCCAGCACGCCAGCCACAACCGTCACGGCCGTGGTACCGAGCAGGGCCTCCCTGACTGGGCGGCTCGCCGCCGTCGCCACCAGCAGCCAACCGGCACCGAGCAGTGCCCAGTTGGCGAAACCGACCACGTTGTAGCCACGGCAGGTCAGGCCGACCAGAAGTTCCGTGAGCACCGCGGTGGTCAGCAAAGCGGCGGACTCCCAGCCCCGCAGACCTCGCCGGAGCAGGACGGTGGCGGTGGCCACGGCGAGAACCGCCAGCGTGAGCCATAGCGCCAGCGAGAGCGCCGGCCAGCGGTAACTGCTCATCATGGTGACAGCCGGCAGCAGCACCGCCGCGTGCCAGCAGAGGACGAAGACGGCAACACCGCGGGCCAGCCCGGTCTCGTAGCGGGTGCGGATGAGCCGGCCGCTGTCACGGGTGAGCGCCGCCCGCTCGGCCTGTCCGGCGTCCCAGGCCGCTGCCGGCAGGTCGTGCCCGCCGTGGGTACCGGCGGCGCTGTCCCCAGGCGTCCCCCGGGCCAGGAACGCCTCCAGCACGGACAGGTCACGTGCGCAGCGGGCGCGGACATCGGCGGTGGGCACCGCCGTGGTCCCCCCCGCCCCGGCCGGGCCGGTGGGGTGAACGGCGCCCATCGCGATTCCGGTGAGGGTGTTGACGAGCGTGTCGTGAACAAGGCGTTCCTGCTCCCGGCGGTCCTGTGCCCGGGAGCGAACGATCGTTGCGATCCGGTACCGGCGTATTGCCGCGGCGAGGTCGACGTCGGCATCGACGGCATGGGCGCGGGCGGTCCGTACGGTAAGCGCCCAGGCTGTCGTGATGACCGCGAGCAGCACCACGGAGCGGGCCGGCACCCCCGGGGCCGGCCCGGACGGCCCCACCATGGCCGCACCCGCCCAGTACGCCGCCGCGACGCTCGTGACGGCCGGCACCGCGGCCCGCACCGGCAGGCACCACGCCGCCGTCACGGTGGCTCCGCCGACAGTGACGTAGACCCAGTTGGCCGCGTCCCCAACCGTCGTGGGCGGGATCATCAGCGCGCCGAAGCAGGCCAGCGGTCCGGCCAGGGCGAGCTCAAGCAAGCTGGCGCGCGGGTCGAGGCCATGACGGGTGAGAAAGATCACGACGAGCACGGCCCAGGCGGCCGCGGCGAGCGGGCCGGCGAGCGTCCACGGGTGCGACCAGGTCCACGACCACCAGATCGCGACCTGCGCGAGGCCCAACACACCAGTGAGGACACGGAACAGCACGGCCGCCCGGACCATGACCGCGCCGTGCGACAGGAGGGCGAAGCCCTTCGGGGCAGGCGGCGGTGCGTCAGCTGGCATGGTCACGCCGTCCTCAGCCGGTCAGGTCTGGCTACAACGCCTGCTATTTCAGCAAACGTGACATTCAGCTTCCACGACGCGTTGCCGGTGGCTGTCAGCGGGTCCGCGTGAACCTGTCCAGGGCGTCCGCGAGGGCCTCGATCTCGGCTGGGTCGCTGTATACGTGCGGGCTTGCGCGCAGGAGCGGGCCGGTCATCTCCCGGGGGGCGCGGCTGGTTGCGAAAGCGCTGGTCAGGATGCCAGCCTCGGCGTAAAGGCGGTCGCGGACCGCGTGCGGATCCACCCCGGGCGGCGGGACGAGCGTGACGATTCCGCTGGGCTCGGCCAGCGGCTCACCCACCCGCCAGCCGGCCAGCCCGTCAAGCCGCCGCCGTGCCAGCGTCCCGAGCGCCGCGATCCGCCCCGACACCGCCGCCGTCCCGGCATCGACAAGCTCGCCCACGGCGCGCGCGAGACCCACCCTGGCGGCCGCGGCAGACTCGCCGATCCCCAGCGCGGCGATGCCGGTCAGCGGGACGGGCGGTCCGTGCCCGTCCCAGCTCGCCGTGTGCAGGCAGCGGGCCGGTGCGACCAGCCGTTCGATGATCTGTTCCGAGATGGCGAGAACGCCCACCCCCCGCGGCCCGCACAGCCACTTGCGGGACGTCCCGACATAGGCTGCCGCGCCCAGCCCGACCGTGGGTACGTGCCCCAGGGACTGCGCGACGTCCAGCAGGAGCGGGACACCCGCGGCGGTGGCGCGCGCGGCGACCTCGGCGGCCGGCTGGACGATCCCGCGCTGGGAGGGCACGTGCGGGAAGGTCACCAGATCCAGGTCAAGGCCGGCGGGGCCGTGGCGGTCCAGGGCATCGAGGTCGATCCGCCCGTAGCCGTCCACCGGCAGGTCGATCAGGTCGATGCCGTCACGGGCCGCCCGCGCGGCCAGCACCATCGCGTTGGACCCGAACTCGCCGGGCACCACACCGATCCGGCCACCGGCGGGCAGCGGCCAGGCGTCGACAAGCGCGGCGAACGCGGTGGACGCCGAGTGGTGGAAGGCCACGTCGCCGGCCGACAGATCAGGGCCGAGCAGGTTCGCGAGATCCGCGCGTAGCTGTGCCAACGGCTCGCTGTGGCGGATCTCGGCGACGTACCCGCCGGCCCGGCTCTCCTCCGCCAGGTAGGCCCCTGTGGCGGCGATGGTGGCCCGGCTCATCCGCGCGCACCCGGCCGCATCGAGATGAATGATCTCACTGCTGTCGCGGGCGGCTTGCCAGCGCGCAGCCAACCGCTCGAAGGGTGTTGCCGGCAGGCCCGGAAGTCTCACGCGGGTGAGCGTCGCATCGATGCGCCCTGAGCCCAACCCGGAGCCCGCCCTGTTCCGCGCGTTGAGCGGCTGCTTCTTGCGGCTGACGCCGCCGGCATCGTCCGGGGAAAGATCGAATACAAAAGAGTGTGCGGATGACAGGCGTTCTTTGTGCCGCTACCTGCGGGTTTCCATATCCGTGGAGATCTTGGCCGCTATCCCCGGTCGCGCACTAGCGCAGCGGCCGGCTGTAGAAAATATCTACAGATTAACAACTCTGCGATTGATGTGGTGTGCGTGCGGATGCTTGCTGGCAGTATCTGTCCGGTGCCTTTCAATGCTAACGGATGGGCGTGTACAACTCGCTTGTCCCACGGCTCGATTTTCCGGTAACTCAATTATCCGTACTGGCGCCGCGCTGTGCGCGGTCTTTCTGGTTGGACTGACTGGAGTCGACGTTCATGTCAGCTGGCATACGGCACTGCCTCCCCGGTGTTTGTCCCGCCCCGTCGGGTGACGATTATCAGCGTTCCCGGCCGTCGTGGTCGTCAGGGGAAGGCCGGCTGGCCGCGGCTCTGTAGTCCGCTGATCTGCGGCGATGAATTTTTCCGCTCCAGCGGCTGTGTTTCTCGTTGGCGGCGTACAGCTTTCACCGAGCCGCTTCTCCTGTTCATGCGCACAGGCGTCCGTGGGCCTCCCGCCAGGCCGCCCCATTACCCGGGAAGGGTGGAACGACGATGCGAAACGATCCGGTCAGGAAGTCGGTAGGGAGGGCCGGCGCGCGGCGCGGGAAACTCACCGCGGCGCTGGCCGCTCTCCTGGCGTTAGCCACTTTCACCGTGCAGCTCGGTGCGACGGCCACGGCGGGCGCGGTCGCCACCGGCGCCGAGACGGCATCGGGGCTGCCGGGCGCGAGAGGTGACGCGGTCACCCGGGCGTTCATCCAGACCGTGGGGGCCACGACCATCAGTAACCAGGAAGCGCTCTCCGTTTTCAGGTCCTGGATGATCGACCAGGCCGGCTTCGCTGACAGTGGCTATGTCGGCTCAATCGACGACCTGGCGCGCAAGGCGATCACCATCATGTGGTACGGCCCCCACACGTCCCTGCTGTCAGCGATTGTCAAAGAGGGCGAGCGGCGTGGCATCGCGGTGTCCGTTCAGCGGCGCGCACACAGCTTGCGGCAGATCCGCGCGGCTACCAACGAGATCTGGCAGCAGGCGGCCGCGGGCGAATGGGCCGGGTTCAAGATTTCATTCATCGCCGCCGTCGGGGCGACGGATGACGATATCACCGTCAACGGGACCTACACCGCGGCCCCAGCGGAGCGGCGCGCACCGCAGGTGCGGTCGCGGGCTACGGCGGTCATGGGGGTACCGGTGCATGTCACACCAGGTGTCAGCGCTGACACGAGCACTGGCCGCGACGACGACTTCGCACCGTTCAACGCGGGTGGATACATGCTCAGCCCCTCCACCGGACACACCTGTTCCAGCGGGTTCGCTGTCAACCTCGGCGGGACGTCCAACACGACGACCGCACGTCACTGCAGCGCGGACGACTATCAGGATCGAGCCGCGTCGAACAGGTACGGGACCGGCGTGCGCACCTCCACGGACGGCGGCGGCCGGGTGCTGAGCGCTACCGGGGCGGCCTTGGCATTCGACGGGGCATACAATTCCAATAACTTCTGGAAGACCGTCATAGGCTACGCTGACCTGGGCGTCAACGACTTCGTGTGCACGGGTGGCGGTAACTCCGGCGAGCATTGTAACATCAAGGTCACAAACCTGTTGGTGTCATTCAATGATGGTAGTGGGTCGTTTTCGACCATCGAAGGTGTCCAGCAGTCGAGCGGTGCGATCGCGCAGATCCAGGGTGACAGCGGCGGTCCGGTGATCTCGCTCGCGAGTACGTCGTCCGGGCAGGTCCGGGCGGCCGGAATGATACAGGGTTTTCTGGGCTCGGGCATGACAGGCTCCGCCTGCGGCGCGGTGTACGACGCGGGAGGCAACAAGTGCAGCACGAACGTGCTTTTCTCGTCCATGCGGACGGTCGTCAACAGCATCCCGGGCGCGTCACTGCGGACCGGGTGACACCGGCCGCCCCCGACAATCAGGCGGTGTATCGGCGTTTTGTAGCGATCACTGATCGTTCGTCCCGCAAGAATGAGGTGGGGTAACGGCGTTATAACGTTATAATCAGGTCTGACATCCCCCAGGCAGGGGAAGGACCGCGATGCTCCGCCACCTCCTGGCTGAACCCGGCGAGCGGATCGCCCAGCTCTTCGGCTGTCCGCGCACCCGGTGCGGCGCGCCCGCGTCCTTCCCCCGCCCCCGCCCCCGCCGCCGCACCGTGGCCTGCCGCGACCAAGGAGCGAGCACGGTGACCTCGAACAGCTCCTGGCATCCCGCGCCCAGGAGGACACCGATCCGGGCGCTGTCATGACCGCCCTCCACCCGAGCTTCCGCACCCGGCGGCAGCGCCGCAACCGCGCCCTCGTCATCGGCGGTCTGGCCGGGGCTGTCCTCGTCATCTTGGCCGCGGTGCCGCAGACATGGGCAACGCCACCCCGGCCGGCCACGACCGCCCAGCCGAGCGCGGCAGGAACGCGGGCCGCGGCAAACGGCTGCGTGTCGCTCTCCCTGCGACAGACGCTGGCCATAGCGGGGCAGCGCGGCGCGTCAGTGCTTGTCGCCAGCGGCTCGCTGACCGGTGAGACCGTCATCGACGGGCAGACGTTCCATCAAATGATCATGCATTCCGTGCGGACTCTCAGCGGCCCGGTCATCACCTCGGACAGCACGGGCTGGATCGGCAGCGCCAGCGGGGCAGTGGGGCCGATCCCCGGCGCGGACGCGGGCGCGCTATGGGGCACGGACGGGCGTCTGTTCGCCATCGCCTGGCCAGCGCGGCAGACGGGCACCGCGGTCGGGCCTGTCCTGCGCATCGCCCCGGTCGTCCACGATCAGGTGATCTTCAGTTCGGCCGGCTGTTGGGACATCACGGACCTGCCCACCGAGCCATACCACGGCCCGCTCGCGGAAATCCCGGGCAGCAACTCGTATGCCCGCGCGGCCCCAACCGGCTTCCACGCGGTTGCGCTGACGGTCGTCGAGCAGATGCTGGCCAAATGATCATTCCGGATGCTCGCGAGCGGGACAGCGACGGGTCGCCCCGCGCCTGTGGCGCGGGCGCCATGGCTACTTGGCCGTTGTGGTCACCGCGTCTGCGTCTCCGCAGGTGTGCCGCCACCCCGCCGGGACCGTGTGATGCTGCGTCATAGGGTGTGTGGCATGCCGAACCTGAACGTGTCCGTGCGGGCGGGGACCCTCCAGCACGCTCGCGCCGCGGCGACCGCCGCCGGCATGACGCTGTCGGCGTGGGTGGACAAGACGCTGGCCGAGTCGATCTGGACCGCTCGGTTCGCCCGCCAGCGGCAGCGCAACGCCGCGCTGGGCGTCACCGCGAGCTACCTGGTGGCCGAGTACACCCGGCTGGAGGAACTGCGGCGTGCGGCAGGGTGAGGTGTGGGCGCGCGTCGACGTCCTCGCCCATGCCCTGATCGTCTCCGCGGACATGTACAACAACGCCGGCACCGGACGGGTGATCGTCTGCCCGGTCATCCCGGGTGACCCGCTGCCACAGGACGACTACGCCGCTGACGCCTGCATCGCCGACCCGATCCCCGGCACCGTCCTGCCCGAGCTGGTCGCCTGGCTGCCGACCTCGGCCCTGTCCCACTCTCTTGGCCCGATCTCCGAAGACGCGTGGCTGCGTGTCGACCAGATCCTGTGCCGCGTCCTGGGGCACTGAGGGTAGCAGGCCCCTGATGACGGAAATGGGCTGATCGACGACAATGGCGGGACGGCTGGCGGTCGTGGGCGTGGGTGCGGTCGGCGGGTTCTTCGCCGCCCGAGCGGCGGCCGCGGGGGCTGACGTACAGCTCTGCGTGCGCCGGCGGTTCGGCGAACTGGTGCTCCGGGGCCCTGACGGGGTGTTCCGCGCCGACCTGCCCGTCTGGACCAGCCCCGAGCATGCCAGGCCCGTCGACTGGGTGCTGTTGGCGACCAAGGCCCATCAGAATGCGGCGGCACTCACCTGGCTGACCCGGCTGGTCGGTCCGGACACCGTCGTCGTGATCGCCCAGAACGGTGTCCGCCAGGCCGAGCGGGTCGCGGCGGTGGTACCCGCGGAGCGGGTGCTCCCCACCGTCGTCTACATCAACGCCGAACCGGTCGCGCCCGGTGTGGTCGAGCACCGCAACTACGGGTTCCTGCATGTTCCGGCCGGCGCCCTCGCCGACCGGTTCGCCGGGGTTCTGCCCAGCGCGGGGCTGGTGCGACCGGTGGACGACTTCGCCGTCGAGGCCTGGACGAAACTGACCGCCAACACCGCGGCGAACTCGCTCACAGCGCTGACCGGCCGGCGCCTGGAGGTGCTGCGCCGGGACGACATGGCCCGGCTCGCGGTGACCATCATGCGTGAAGCGGTCGCTGTCGCCCACGCCGACGGTGCGGCCGTTGCCGACGAGCTGCCGGAACTGATCATCGAGCGGCTGCGTGACCAGCCCGCCGGGTCGGGCACATCGATGCTCTACGACCGGTTGGCGGGGCGCCCGCTGGAACACGAGGCTCTGATCGGTGCGGTGGTGCGTATCGGCGCCGAGCACGGTGTCCCCACCGTGGTGTCGGCGCACATCCTCCCGCTGCTGGCGGCCATCAGCGACGCCGCGCTGAGCCACTGAGCCACTGAGCCGGGTCACTGGGAGAAGCCCCGCGGCTCCGGGTACACGGCCAGATCTGGTCGCGTACCCGGAGATCAGAGCCGTTACCTGATGGTCCAGTACTGGTCCGCGTTGGACAGGCTGCGCAGGTCACCGCCGTTGCCGAACGTCACGCCCGTCCCGCCGACCTCGATACGCAGATACAGGTTTCCGCCGGAGACGAAGTACTGACCGTCCTTGCCGACGGTGGCGACGCTGGACGCCATCTTCACCGGGACGTCCTGGCCCCAGAACTTGAAGCCGGCCCTGGGGGCCGACCTGCCCGCCCAGGGGATGACCAGGTCGACAAAACCCGGATCGGTCCCGTGGATGTCGAAGTCGAGCGAGCTGAGTGTTCCCCCGGACGGTGGGGTCACCTGGTAGCGCTGGCCTTCGACCACGCCGACGGTGCCGCTGTAGCCGGTGACGCCGTCGGCGCGCTTCCACGTCCAGTGGTCGTCGACCAGGCCGAAGCGCAGGCGCATGAAGCCACGGTCGAGCGGGCTCCAGGTGCCGAAGTCCGCGCCCTGGAAGTAATCCGGACCGACTCGGCTGTAGATGGTCCTGTCCGTGGGTGACCGCAGCAGCGCGGAGTCGTTGTGGATGATCGCCGGTACTCCGTCACCCTTGACCGAACCGTCGAGGTCGGCGAACCAGTGCGAGTGGCCGGATTCCGCCGCTTCGAAGTACGGGCTGTTGCTGGCGAACAGGGTGCGGTACCCGTCGCCGAAGAACTTCAGCCCCTTCACCCGGTTGGTCGCGTCCCAGGTGCTCGCGCCGATGTCGCTGATGGCCGCGAGCCCGGGATCCGCTCCGGCGGACTGCTTGAAGTTGGCGAGCCAGGTCCCGTTCGTGTCGCACTGGCCGTGATAGAAGCGGATCAGCGCCTGGATATGCCCTGTCTCAGTACCGGTGTTGGCGGTGTTGTTGCCGATGAGCAGGCCGTTGTTGATGGCGGTGTCCTGGCAGTTGAGGGCGATGCTGTTGTTCGCGGCGGTGGGGTTGTCGGTCGTGAGCGCACCGTCGATCCACAGCCCGAAGCCCTCGTTCTTCCACACGTTCGGATTGATCATTCGGCCGCGCCGGGTGAAGTCGCCGTTGTAGGCCTCGACGCTGATGCCCGAACCCGGGACGCCTTCCGCCGGGAAGTCGGCGGGGTGGATGGTGTGTGAGTGGGCGGTGCTGTTCTGGTTGAGACCGAACGGTTTGTCGACCGCGTCGTGGATCGCGTCGTCGCTGGCGTTGCCGGGGTCGACCGCGTTCATGTCGAAGTCGTACCAGATACCCACGCCGTCACCGCCGGCCGCGGAGTTGCCGCTCAGGATGTTGTTCGGATCGGTGATCCAGAATTCCGACGGGATCTGGTCCGACGCGCGTAGCGGCCTGGTGCCCGCCGGGACCTGACGGACGCCCATCACCAGGTTGTTGGTCAGTACGTTCCCTTCCTCGACACGATCTTCGAGGAAGAAGCCGGCGCCGTAGGTCTCATCGGCCACCACGCCGTTGACATGGACGTTGTTGCTCCGGTGGATGGTGACCATGCGGTTGAAGCTGTCGATGATGCTGACGTTGTCCACCAGCGAGGCGCTCTGGTCGCCGGCCCAGTGCCAGTGGATCGGGTAGCGGGCGAGTACGCCGAACTGGCCCATGTGGTCGAGTTCGGTGTTCGACATGCGCAGCGTGCCGTCTTTCATGATCATGACATGGCCGCCGAACTTCGTCGCCGCCGCGTTATCCGGGCCGGTGATGACGATGTTGTGCGACAGCAGGCCGACCTCGGCCCGCTCCTCGACCGAGCGGGTCTCGCCGCCGGAGGTCTGGGCGGTGACTATCGACGCGTGCCGGTGGGCCAGCGGCCTGTCGATCGTGATTGTTCTGCCGTCCGCGGAAACCCCGGCGACCGTGACACGTTCCTTGTGGTTCACGTCGAGGTCGGAGGAGGCGACGACGATCAGATCGCCGGTACGCCACGACACGGGGTCGATGAGCGAAAGAGTGGTGGCGCCAGCGTTGGCCGTCTGTGACAGTTTCGTCCAGGTATGGCCGGAATCCCTGCCGTGGATCTCGATGCGGCCACCCATCGAGCCCAGGACGTCCGCGCCCATACCCATCGTGTTGTCGGTCGGGCGCCCGTCGAGGACGAGCCTGATGGCGCTGGTGAGCGGGGCACCTTCGGTGCCCATCCAGAAGCTTCCGTGCACCATGATGTAGGCCGTGCGCAGCGTCGTCGGCCGGTCCGCGAAGGCGAGGTCGCCGTCGACCTCCAAGCCTCCCAGTTTGGGTACGTCGACGTCGACGAGTATCCGTCGGCCCGCCGCGACCGTGACGACCGCACCGGCGGCGGGGACTGTGCCCCCCCACGTCGCGGGATCGCTCCACTTGGCGAAGGTGCTGAAGTCGGGTGGGGCGATCCCGGGCTGGGCCGGTGGCACCGGTACTGTCGCGACACCCTCCGACACGGTGGTGGACGCGCCGGTGGCGTCGGGGCTGCGGCTGGCGGTCGGGCTTGTCGGAGCGGTCGGATTCTGACACGCCGCGAGCGCGGACAGCAGGCCGATAATGGCGACACCGGCCGCCGTCATCCTCGTTCGGCGCCGGCTGAATCGGCGGCGTCCGCCAAGAACAGGGAACATCTGGCTACTTCCCTACTTTACATTTGGTAACCGGTCGACGTTCTGACTGCCCCCCCGATCACGTAACGTGACCATGAGCATCATGATAGACCAACAGGCCAAAGGCACCGTTTTGGGATCGAGCCACGGTTGCGGCGCCACGCACTGGGTGGCGGCCGGGTGACCCGCGTCCCCTATTGCCAGTCGCTCTTACGCGGCCGGTTCCGCGACGACCTTGCTCACGATGTGCTCGGCGATCGCCAGTGACGCAGTGGCACCTGGTGACGGTGCGTTACGCACATGCACGATCCGTCCGCGGATCGACAGCACGAAGTCATCCACCAGGCCGCCGTCGCGGGCGACCGCCTGCGCGCGGACGCCCGCGGGACCCCTGACGACATCGGCGGCCCGCAGCTGCGGGACATACCGGCGGGCCTGTGCCACGAACGCGCGTCGGCTGGCCGTCCACAGGATCTCGCGCGCCCCGGTCCGCCAGTGCGTGCGGGCCATCTTGTGGAAGCCTGGCCAGGCGATCGTCTGACGCAGGTCCGATCCATCGACGGCCAGGGCTGTGTACCCTTCCCGGGCGGTCGCGAGCACCGCGTTCGGGCCGACCAGGACCTCGCCGTCCACCCGCCTGGTGAGGTGGATGCCGAGAAAGGGGTACCGCGGGTCCGGCACCGGATAGATCAGCCCTCGTACCAGCTCCCGGCGTTGCGGTCGCAGCAGCCAGTACTCGCCCCGGAAGGGGATGATCCGCGGTGAGGGATCCTCGCCGGTGAGCCTCGCGACCTGGTCGGACTGTAGCCCCGCGCAGGCGATGACGAGGCCGAACGGCCCGGCCGTCTCGGACACCTCCGTCACCGTGCCGCCAGCCCTCGACGCGGTCGCGTGGTTTCCGTTGGGGGCCACCCGGGCCGTCCCCCGCACCCGCAGGCCCAGGTGGACACCGTCACCGCGGTCGTCGACGGATACGACTTCGGCGCCGGTGCGGACCGACCCGCCCGCGTCCCGCACGTCGTCACGCAGCGCACGGGCCACGGCCTGGTAGTCCACGATCGCGGTCGTGGGGGAGCGCAGCGCGGCCACCCCACGGGCATGCGGCTCGTAGCGACGCAGGCCGTCCGCGTCCAGCATGGCCGTGCCCGGGACGCCGTTGGCGCGCGCCCGGTCGGCGATGTCGGCGAGCCTGTCCAGCTCGCTGTCGTCGACCGCTACGACAATCTTGCCGCATTCGTCGTAGCGGATGCGGTGGACGGCACAGTACTCCTTCAGCAGCGCGACACCGCGCCGGCACAGGGTCGCCTTCAGCGAGCCGGGCTGGTAGTAGAGCCCGGCGTGAACCACCCCGCTGTTATGCCCGGTCTGATGGCAGGCGACGTCGTGCTCCTTTTCGAAGACCGTGACGGTCACGCCCGGATCGGCCTGCCCGATCCGCCGGGCCACTGCCAGCCCCACAATCCCACCGCCGATGACCGCGACCTGACCCGCCACGTGTGCTGCCCCCTTTGGTTGTCTGCCACGGTTGGTGTGGCCCGTACCCAGTATCGGCGGATGTGGACGGGTGGTTCGCCCTGGTGGATCCCTGCCGGCTACCCGAAGAAGTGGCCGGGAGGGTATGCCCGGTCGGTGCGGGAGCGCGGCATGCCCCGAAGCGCGTCCGTCAGCGTCCGCGCGGTGTTGACCAGCGGCACATGGCTGAACGCCTGGGGGAAGTTGCCGACCATGCGCCCCAGCCGCGGGTCGTACTCCTCGGCCAGCAGCCCTACGTCGTTACGCAGGGCCAGCAGCCGCTCGAACAGCTCCTGGGCTTCGTGGACCCGGCCCGACAGCGCGTAGTTGTCGGCGAGCCAGAAGGTACAGGCCAGGAACGCGCCCTCACCAGCGGGCAGCCCGTCCACGGCACCGTCGGGGGCGGTCGGGTAGCGCAGGACGAAGCCGTCCTCCATGAGCTCGCGTTCGATGGCGGCCACGGTGCCCACGACCCGTCGGTCCGTCGCGGGCAGGAAGCCGACCAGCGGCATGTAGAGCAGAGCCGCGTCCAGTTCGGTGGAGCCGTAGAACTGCGTGAAGGTGCCGCGGTCGGCGTCGAAGCCACGGACGCAGACCTCGTTGTGGATCTCGGCTCGCAGCGCGCTCCAGCGCTCCAGCGGTCCGGGCAGGCCCGACTCGGTGATGCCCTTGATCGCTCTGTCGGCCGCCACCCAGGCCATCACCTTGGAGTGCACGAAGTCCCGCCGTGGCCCGCGCACCTCCCAGATGCCCTCGTCGGGCTTGCGCCACCCGGTCTCCAGGAAGTCCATCAGCTTGGTCTGCAGGGCCCAGGAGTCGTCGTGACCGTCCACATCGGTCGCCATCCGGGCCACGTGCAGCGCATCGAGCACCTCGCCGTAGACGTCCAGCTGGAACTGCTCGACGGCGCCGTTGCCGACCCGGACGGGCGCGGAGCCCTCGTAGCCGGGCAGCCACGGCACCTCGTATTCGGTGAGCCGGCGCTCACCGCCGACCCCGTACATGATCTGTACTCGAGAGGGGTCACCGGCCACCGCGCGCAGCAGCCACTCCCGCCATGCGGTGGCCTCGCTGGTGAACCCGGCATCGAGCAGCGCGAGCAGGGTGATGGTGGCATCGCGCAGCCAGCAGTAACGGTAGTCCCAGTTGCGGACGCCGCCGATCATCTCCGGCAGCGACGTGGTGACCGCGGCGACGATGCCGCCGGTGGGCGCGTACGTCAGCGCCTTGAGGGTGATCAGGGAACGCCGGACCGCCTCCTGCCACTGCCCGTCGTAGGTGCAGCCGGCCATCCACTCCGCCCACCACGACTCGGTGAGGTCGATCGCCCGACGGACGTCGATCAGGGTGTGCGCCGGCCGGTGCGAGGGGCACCAGGTCAGGGAGAACGGCACGGACTGGCCAGCGGAGACGGTGAACTCCGCGTAGGTGGCCATGTCATGGCCTTCCATCGGCGCGGTGGTACGCAGGGTGACCGCGTCCGGCCCGGCGACCGCGACGATCGTGTGGTCATCCAGCCGCCGCACCCATGGGACGATCGAGCCGTAGTCGAACCGGATGCGGGTCTCGCTGCGCATCCGCACGTTCCCCTCGATGCCTTCGACCAGCCGCAGCACGATGTGCTCGCCTGACCTCGGGTACATGGCGTCGACGATGCGCACGGTTCCGGTCGCCGTGGTCATGTCGGTTTCCAGGACAAGGGTGTCGCCCCGGTAGCGGCGGCTCACCGCGAGCACGGGACCGACCGGAGCGATCTTCCAGTGACCGGAGTCCTCATCGCCGAGCAGCGCGGCGAAGCAGGCGGTCGAGTCGAACCGCGGTAGGCACAGCCAGTCAATCGAGCCGTCCCTGGAGACCAGCGCGGCCGAATGGGTGTCGCCTATCACCGCGTAGTCCTCGATACGGGAGGGCACGGTCTCTCCGGGGTTTCTTGGGGCCTGCGACGACGCGAGGAGGCCGTCCCGACAGATCGCCTCGCGATCCCCGCTGGTCCCCCATGCTCACGTCGTCCCTGGCCGGCTTGGACAGGTCGGTGTGATGAACATCGCTCGCGTTTGCGCGGGCAAGAGCGCTTACCTTAAGGCCTCATCGAAACGGCTAAGTTAGGGGCACGCCGTACTGGTGGCGATCCGGTGACGGATCAAGATCAGGATTGTCGCTGCGCCGCTGCCGACCCCAGCTGACCATCCTAACCGGCCACCCCAACCGCTATCGTTTCTGCCTGATCTCGTCCGAAGGAGGCTCGTGACCTCGCAGGACGTCCCGGACACCGCTCCACGGGCGAGGGCCCGGCGCTCACCCGAGCCGGCCGCGGCGCGGTTGGCTCGGGCCCTCGTCGACCGGCGTCACCGGCGCTGGGTGCTGCTGGGCGGACTGGCGTTCGCCGCACTGGCCGCTTTTGGCGTGTATGCCTCGGTCGCCGGACCACCGCCACGGATCGAGGCGGTGGTTTACTTCACCCCCACCGCCACGGACGCGCAGAAGGACGCGGTCCGCGCCGCGTGCCCCACAGCTGGCCAGGCCGTCCAGGAGGCACGTGATCACAACACGGCCCAGTCCAGCCGCGTGTACCCGCTGCGTTACAACGTCACGTACGCCTCGCCAGCGGACAAAGCCATGATCTATCGATGCGTGCACGCCCAGCCCAACGTGATCGGCATCAGCGAGTTCACGGCTGGCGAGTAACCCGTCGGGCACCTGCGCCGGCTGGATATGGCGCATGGATGAGGGGAGCGTGAAGCGGGGAAGCTCTGCCTCTGTCGGGGTTTGCGGGTGTCATGTGTAGCACATGGGTGCTACATTGGGGTATGGAATCGATCGGTATTCGTGAGCTGCGCCAGCACGCGTCCCGCTATGTGGCCCTGGCCAGCAGCGGCCAGCGGGTCGCGGTGACCGACCGGGGCGTCCTGGTGGCCTACCTCGTGCCCGCCGACGCAGGATCGCCGTTGGATCGGCTTGTCGCCGCCGGCCACTACGAGCCCGCGGTCGGAAGCATTCTGGACCTCCTACCGCCGCCCGCCGCGCCTGTCGGTACCCGACCGTTGTCCGCCGTCGTGGAAGAGCTGCGGGACGAAGAGCGCTGGTGATCTACCTTGACACATCGGCCTTCGTGAAGCTGGTCCGGGCCGAACAGGAGACGCCCGCGCTGCGAGATTTCCTCACCGCACGGCGCGGGATGCCGCTGGTCTCCAGTGTGCTTCTGGTTGTGGAGACCAGGCGGGCCGTGCTGCGCGAAGATCCGTCGTTGCTCCCCGATGCCGACCTGCTGCTTACCCGGGTCGGACGGGTGGACATCGCGCACGCCGTCGTCGAGACCGCCAGCCGGCTTCCCGGCGTCGGGCTCCGTTCGCTGGACGCCATCCATCTCGCGACGGCCCTCTACCTGGGGAACGGGCTGGACGGCTTCGTCACCTACGACAGGCGGCTGGCTTCCGCGGCAGGGGAGCAGGGCCTCCCGGTTCGCGCACCCGTCTGACGGCGCGACGCCCTGAGCGGACCCGAGCCACGCGGTGGGTGGCCGCGGCGCAGGGCAGGGGTCCCACCTCGACCTGCGCCAGGCACCGTCCCGGGTGCCGCGCGGCGGAGATACGTTACCCAGCCTCTAGGCTATGGACAGCGGCTGTCACAGCATGTCTCGGCTGTACCTGATCCAAACCGGTCCAAACCGATCCAAGGAGACTTCGAAGTGCCTGCATCTCGTTCCGAAGCCGTGGCCGCGCGCGCCGTCGTCCCGGCCGGGACGACGGCTGCCCAGGCGATCGCCGCTGCGAAACTGCCGCTCGTCGGGCCCAACGCGATCGTCGTGGTCCGCAGTCCTGATGGCGTTCTGAGAGATCTCGACTGGGCTCCCGACACCGATCTCGACGTCGAAGCGGTGCCGATGTCCAGCCCGGACGGGCTGCGCGTGTTGCGGCACTCGACCGCGCACGTCCTCGCCCAGGCGGTCCAGGAACTTTTCCCCAAAGCCAGGCTCGGCATCGGCCCGCCGATCGAGAATGGTTTCTACTACGATTTCGATGTCCTGAAGCCATTCCAGCCAGAAGACCTCGATCGTATCGAGCAGCGCATGCGCGAGATCGTAAAGGTCGGCCAGCTCTTCCGGCGGCGCGTGTTCCTGTCTCCGGCGGCGGCGCGGGCCGAGCTCGCCGACGAGCCCTACAAGCTGGAGCTGATCGATGCCAAGAGCGGTCTTGATCTTGGCGAGGTCATGGAGGTCGGCGACGGTGACCTGACTGTCTACGACAACATAGACCGGGTGACGGACAAGGTCTGCTGGTCTGACCTGTGCCGCGGTCCGCATCTGCCGAGCACGAGACTGATTCCCGCCTTCACGCTCACCCGCAGCGCCGCCGCATACTGGCGGGGCAGCGAGAAGAACCCCCAGCTCCAGCGCATCTACGGGACCGCCTGGCCGACGCGCGAGGCGCTCAAGGATTACCTCCGGATGCAGGAGGAAGCCGCCCGGCGCGACCATCGCCGCCTCGGCGAGGACCTGGATCTGTTTGCGTTCAGCAAGGAGATCGGCAAGGGGCTGCCGCTCTGGCTGCCAAACGGCACGATCATCCGGGACGAGCTCGAGGGATGGGCGCGCGAAACCGAGCGGCAGCTCGGGTACAAGCGGATAGTGACCCCGCATATCACCCGAGAGGATCTCTACTATCTTTCGGGGCATCTGCCGTATTATAACGAAGACCTCTACTCGCCCATCGACATCGAGGGTGAGAACTACTATCTCAAGCCAATGAACTGCCCGCACCATCACATGGTCTACAAGGCGCGGCCGCACAGCTATCGCGAGCTGCCGATAAAACTGGCCGAGTACGGCACGGTCTACCGCTTTGAGCGGAGCGGGCAGCTGCACGGACTGATGCGGGCGCGTGGTTTCACCCAGAACGACGCGCACATCTACTGCACCGCCGAGCAGGCGAAGGATCAGTTTCTCGAGGTCATGCGGATGCATGCCGACTATTACCGGACGCTCGGCATCACCGACTTCTATATGATCCTGGCATTGCGCGATCCGTCGAACACGGCGAAGTACCACGACGATGAGCAGATGTGGGCGGATGCCGAGCGGATCACGCGAGAGGCGATGGAGGAATCCGAGATTCCGTACGTCGAGGAAATCGGTGGGGCCGCGCATTACGGCCCGAAGGTCGACTTCATGATCCGTTCTGTGACGGGTAAGGAGTTCGCGGCCTCGACCAACCAGGTCGACCTCTATACGCCCGACCGCTTTGGGCTCACTTACCACGACTCCGACGGGTCGGAGAAGTCGGTGGTCGTGCTCCACCGAGCCCCGCTCGGCTCGCACGAGAGATTCGTCGCATATTTGATAGAGCACTTCGGCGGGCTCTTTCCCGTGTGGCTGGCGCCAGAGCAGGTCCGGGTCATCCCGATTTCCGACGATCTGCTGAGTTACGCGAACGAGGTGCGGGACAGGCTCCTCCAGGCGGGCCTGCGGGCTGATGTCGACGTGAGTGACAATCGGCTCAACGCGAAGGTGCGGACCGCGATCACGCGAAAGATCCCGTTCGTCGTGGTTGTCGGCCGACAGGAGGTGGCGGACTCGTCGGTGTCCGTGCGGTACCGCTCCGGCAAGGAGGAGCGTATGCCGATAGACACATTCGTTGACCAGGTGCGGGAGCAGGTCCGGGTAAAAAGCCTCGTGGGGTCCGGCTACCTGCGGCGGGAAGCCGCGACGGAATAGCGACGGAATAGCGGCGAAACAGCGCACCAGCCAGCTACGGCCGGTGCCGGGTTACCGGTGGCCGGGCCGTTACAGGTAGAGGCCGGAATGCGGGTCCGGCCGCGTGCTCCGCACCGGTGCCCGGCCGTCGCGGAGCGCGAACAGTTCGGCCAGCGTCATCATCGGCCCGACTCCCTGCGCGGTCCCGAGCCAGGTGACGGCCTCGCCGTGGGGCAGCGGTCCCACCTCGACCTGAGCCAGGCACCTGCCGGGACGCACGATTGCCGGGTGCAGCCGGACGAGATCCTCGTTGGTGGTAAGCGCGACAAGGACGTCCCGCCCCTGCCCGACCAGGCCGTCAGTCAGGTTGAGCAGCCGTGACAACGCCTGCCCCGAGGAACTCCGGGTGTCGCCGCGGACGAGCTCGTCGCAGTCCTCGATCACCAGCAGCCGCCATCGCCGCCGGACACCGCCCAGCTCGGCGGCCTGTGCGGTGCCGCGGTCGCCGGGCACCGGATCCAGCGCCCCCCGGCCAGGGCCGTCGCCATCGTGGGCATGGTCATTATCGTCGGAGTCGTCCTCGTCGCTGTCGAAGCCGATCGCGACCTCCATCAGGTATCCAGGGTCGGCGAACAGCGCCTCCGGGTCCAGGACGCAGTCGACCTGGCACCAGCGTCGCCACTCGTGGGCCAGTGCCCGCAGGACGGTGGTCTTTCCGGTGCCAGCCGGTCCGTGCAACAGAATCAGCCGGCCGGCCAGAGCTTCGTGCCGGACAGCCATGAGCCGGTCCAGCGCGTCGCGGGCGCTGCTGGAGTAGTTGTCCCGGATCGAGGCCCACGACGTCGTGGCCGCCTTGCGGGTGGTACGGGTCGGGCCGCGTCGCGCGGACATGTACCAGAAGCCCATCGTGACGGCGCTGTCGACGTCCGATTCGGCGACGGCCTCGCGCACAACTCTGCTGAGTACCGTGCGCGCCAGTTCTTCACTGACCGCCGTCACGGTCACCTCACCGCCGCCGCCGCGCCAGCGCACCGCGCGCAACGTCCAGCCGTCGCCCGCGGCGAGCCGTGAGTCACGCGAGTCTTCGATTACCGTACGTAGTATTTTGGCGTCGGGTGGCAGCAGGGACGCGCCTGAACGGAGACGGTCGATCCGGGCGCTGTGCGCCCACGGCTGTTCCCCCGTCGTGAACGGGGCCAGCGCGAGGGCGTCGACCACATCGTATGGCGTGTCCGAGTCGTCCAGGCCGACCACGAACGGAAGCCCGGTAGCGTGGCCCGCGGACTCCGGCGCGGTGGTGGCCGCGATAGTGGCCCAGTACTCCGGCTGTGAGGCTTTCTGATGAGGGACGGGCACACCACCGATAGTCGACGACCAGCCTCGCCGGCACCACCGACTTCCGGTTTTCGCGGCGGGACTGTGGCTATGTCACCAGCTGGCGGCGATGGTCAATATTTTGATCATGTAGAGCCGGAGCCGGAGCCGGAGCCGGAGCCGGAGCGGTGCTGGGCGGCGGGCGGCACCCACATCGGTTGGAGCGGGTGTGCCCGGCCATACCGGAGGACTCCGGCTATCACGGTGGGCCTGAGCAAGGCGGTGGGAGCGTCCACGAGGTTCAACCAGTTCATCAGTGCACGGGCCACGGCGGCATCGCGATGCGCGGCGATCTGTACCCGCTCCCCGTATGCCCCGACCAGCCGGCCACGTAGGCCGCGCCGCCCCTGGACGCCGGGATAGCGCAGGTCGGCGCCGGTCGCCAGCTCCCAGGCCGCGTCCACGAGGCAGCTGGCCTGTCGGTAGAAACGGGCCGGCAGATCCGGGCCGGCGACCCGCAGGCAGTTCCGCAGGGCCAGCGCCTGCTGAGCCGCCACGGTCATCCCCTGGGCGTAGAGCGGATTGAAGCTGCAGATCGCGTCGCCTATGGCGAGGAACCCCGCGGGTGGGTTCCGCAGGCGCTCGTAGCGCCGCCGCAGCGAGCCGGAGAACCGGTGGGGGATCGGGTCGGTCAGCGCGTGTGCCGAAGAGATCAGATCGTGGATGTCGGGTACGGGCAGCGTCCGGGCGAA
>NZ_CAKJTP010000007.1:23392-33775 GCF_917627335.1 Protofrankia sp. CiT1
TCGACCCGCTGTTCCAGGGGCCGGGGCAGGCCGAGGGCGGTGAGCCAGTCCGCACCGCGGGAGCCACGCCCGGTCGCGTCGACGACGAGGTCCGCACTGACGAACTCCGCCCCATCGGCGGCCGTGGGCTCCGGCCGCAAGCCGTCGGGAGCGCTCCGCCCCGCCCGGACGATCCGCACGCCGATGATGCGTTCGCGCGCATGGGGAGCCGCGACAAGCCCGGTCGCCACTGCCCGCTGGACGAGCTCCACACCCGGCATCCCACGCAGATTCGCCTGTATGACGGCTTCCAGCAACGGCCTGCTGGCAAGGAGCGAGATCAGTCCGGTCTCGGTGGGGTGCACCCGTAGCCCCCGCAGGTACCAGCGGGAACCCACCAGCGTCTCGATCGCGGGAGCGCCCCTCGCGCCGAGCTCGGCGGTCAGCCCGGGAAACAGCTCCTCCATGATCTGGCGGCCGCGGTCGAGCAGGCCGTGCAGGTGCCGGCCCTGGGGGACGCCGCGGCGTGGGTCCGCGGTCACCAGAACGTCCCGTTCGAAGACGGTGACCCGGTCGAAGCTTTCCGCGAGCACTCGGGCCGCGAGCAGCCCGGCGATACCGGCGCCGAGGACAACCGCGTGGGCACGTTCGCCGCCGGTCGCGGCGGTCGCGGCGGCCGGGGCGGGCCGAGCCCGGGACAGATCATCAACGTCGGTCCCGCGTCCTTGGCCCGGGTGCCGGACCGTCCCGCCGTGTGCCATCACGCCTCCGTGGCCGTCATGTGCTCGCCGCCGGTATATGGGAGCGCTGGCATCGACCTTATTATCATTCTTTTGCGCGGTCTCTCGGTTATCGGATGCTCCGATAGATCTATTTGTCGCCGCAATAACCGGAAGGAATGCGATCCGGCCGGGAGGGAGTTCGTAAGGAATATGTCGCGTCAGGTAAACGAACTGTTCACCGCAGTGCCGGTCGGCTCTGTTGATATATTACTTTACCGGTCGATCCGACACGCTCGCCAATGTCCGTCCAGGCGTCGGCGCCGGCGTATCAGTCCCTGCCGTCGGCGCTTGTGCCCGGCGACCGGAGAAGTGCCGAAGAATCGTGCGAGGGAGCCGAAATGGATCTGGCGACCACCCCGGCGCGGACGCGGAACGACGCTGCCGTACCGCCTCTCCTGGATGAGCTGTTCGAGCCCGCGAACCGCGCCGACCCCTACTCGCGATACCGGGCCCTGCGCGACGCCGGGCCGCTGCACATGTCAGCCTTCGGGCTGCACCTGGCAACCCGTTACACGGACTGCGTCACAATCTTGCAGAGTGCGGACTGGGGCCATGACAAGGAGGCGGAGCAGCTGCACCCCACGATTCCGGCAGCCGCCTTCCCCGACACATTCCTGTGGATGGAGCCGCCTGATCACACCCGGCTACGTGGCCTGGTCACCAAGGGTTTCACCGCACGGCGGGTGGCCGAGCTCCGGCCACGTATCACCGAACTGGTCGACAGCCTGTTCGACGCCGCGCTGGACGCCGGCGAGTTCGACCTGATCGAGATGATGGCCTACCCGCTGCCGCTCACCGTGATCTGCGAGATCCTGGGCGTGCCCACCGGTGACCACCCGCTTGTGCAGAAATGGTCGCAGGCGCTCGCGCACGCGTTCGATCCGGACGTCTACCTGACCGCCGAAGCGCTTGCCGCCCGTAACGAGGCGCTCCCCGAGTTCGCCGCGTACTTCCGCGCGCTTGTCGACGAACGGCGGCGTAGCCCCGGAGACGATCTGATCAGTTCCCTGGCCGCGGTGGAGGAGCAGGGCGACAGGCTCACCGCGGACGAGGTGCTTGGCACCTGTATCACTCTGATCATTGCGGGCCATGAGACGACCGTGAACCTGGTCGGCAATGGCTCCCTCGCCCTGCTGCGCAACACCGATCAGCTCGAGCTGCTGCGCGGGCGGCCGGAGCTGATTCCCCGGGCCGTCGACGAGTTGCTGCGCTACGATTCGCCCATCCACCTGAACACCCGTGCGGCCAAGCGGGAGCTCGTGGTCGGCGGCCGTACCTTCGCTCCGGGGGAAGGCGTGGTCGCTCTGATCGCCTGCGCGAACCGCGACCCGGACGCCTACGTCGAACCGGACCGGCTCGACGTCACCCGCTTCTTCGGGGAGCGTCCGGTCTCCCGCCACCTGTCCTTCAGCCTCGGCCACCACTACTGCCTGGGCGCGCCGCTCGCCCTGCTGGAGATGGAGATCTTCCTCAGCGCGCTGGTGCGTCGCGTCAGGTCCGCCGAGCTGCTCAGCGCTGACCCCCCCTACAAGCCGAACATCCTCATCCGTGGCCTGGCGCGTCTGCCGGTCCGATTCACGGCCTGAGCCTGTCTCGTGCTGGAGGTTCTCAGGCAGGCGGTGGCTCACCTGGTTGGGAACCTCCAGCGGTGGAGGGAGAGACGGCCGACGCCCGCTCGCGGCGTTGGTGTTCCTCCGCCCGGTCGAGCAGCTGCGCCGGGGTCAGCCGGCCGGCGTTGCGCGCCTGTCTGGCCTGCCACAGACTCACCAGCATCGTGGCGAGAATCACCAGGCCACCGAAAATGAGGCTGCCTCCCGTCCACGCGGAGGAGAAGGGCAGCCCTTTCACCGTGATCCACACGATACCGGCGGCAACCATGCCAAGCCCGAACACGATCGTGAAGGCGGCTGACCACATTGCCGCCGCGGCCTGGTCAGCAAGGTCGGCGGCCTTTTTCCGGGCCTTGTCGAACCGCCGGCGGGCCCATTCGTACTCCAGACTCAGGATGAAGAACCCCAGCGCGATGACGAGGAACCCCGGGCCGGGCAGGGCGAGCAGCGCGACGCCCACCCCGAGCACGCTCACCCCGGCCGTGGTCACCGCGATCCGGCGGACGAGGCGAACACCCCTGTTCAACACCGTGGCACCGCCTTCCCACGGATCGTGCCGGTATCAATAACGGTCGGCGTCCGGCGTCGGTCCGGGCACGTTCTCGCCACGGTACCCAGCCAGCGGCACCGGAAGACGCGGGGCTGGGGCACGCACCTCGCCACGTTGCCGTCAGTCGCCACCCACCACCTCCGGTGGCTCCCTCCACCGCCTCGCGATGCACGCACCCCAGCCCCGCTCCTTGATCCACGCCCCTGTCGCCGGAGCCTCTTATGGCCGGAAGCGGCAGCCCATGCCCGGTTCGGTGAGCAGGTGGCGGGGGCGCGATGGGTCGGGCTCCAGCTTGCGCCGGAGCCGGGCCATGTATTCGCGCAGGTAATGGCTGTCTGGAGTGGATGGTCCCCACACCGTGGTGAGGAGCTGGCGTTGGCTGACCAGTTTGCCCGGGTGGCGTAGCAGGACCTCCAGCAGCGCCCACTCGGTCGGGGTGAGCCGGATGTCGCGGCCCGCCCCAGCCGGCACGGCCGGGCCGCGGGCGGCCCTCGCCGCGGGCACAGCACAGGTGACCGTATGGGCGGCGAGGTCGATCTGGCAGTTGCCGATGATGATCGGTTCCAGGTCCTCGCTGCCCGGCGTACGGCGTGACACCGCGCGCAGGCGTGCTAACAATTCGTCGATGTCGAATGGTTTGGTGACGTAGTCGTCGGCCCCGGCGTCGAGCGCCGCGACCTTGTCGCTGCTGCCGACCCGGCCTGACAGCACGATGATCGGGACCGTGCTCCAGCCGCGAACCCCGCGGATGATCTCAACGCCATCAAGGTCCGGCAGGCCCAGGTCGAGCAGGATGATGTCGGGCTGGTAAGAGCCCGCGCGGCGGAGCGCCTGCCGTCCGTCCTCGGCGGTCTGCACCTCGTAGCCGCGCGCATGCAGGTTGATGCGCAGGGCACGCACGAGCTGCGGCTCGTCGTCGACGACGAGGACCCGGCTCATGGCCGGCGCGCCGGATGCGCGGCCCCCGCGGCGGGGCTGGTGCTGGCCGGAGCCGCGCGCCCCTTGTCGGCAGCTCCGCCGACCGAACCATGACCGGGCATGTCCGACTCCGTTCCTCGGCGCGGGCCGCTCATCCGCGCCAGCGGGCCAGGCGCGGATGAGCGGGTGCGCGGTTCCCCAGGCTGGCCCCTGTCACCTGGCCGCTGTCAGCTGGCGACTACTGTGCAGTCTGCTTCAGCGCAGCCGCTCCAGCGCCCTGTTCAGGTTGAGGACGTTGACGGTGGGCTCACCCAGGAAGCCCACCGCCCGGCCGTGGACGTGGTCGTCGACCAGCGCGCGGACAACGGCCGGATCGAGGCCACGGGCCCTCGCCACCCGGTTGACCTGCAGGCGGGCATAGGCGGGGGAGATATCGGGGTCAAGCCCACTGCCACTGGCGGTGACCGCGTCGGCAGGCACCGCCGGTGTGGCGGGTGCGTCGCCACGCACGACGACCAGCTTGCCGGCGGAGACATCGTCACCGAAGGTGTGGCACTCGACCTTCATCCCGGCGAAACTCGTGATGAACGGAGCAGCCGGGCACTCCTCGTTGACACTGACCACGCGGGTGACAGCGCCCTGGTAGCCGGGCTGGTCGTAGAACACCGACAGGACGGCCCCGACGCCGCCAGGCGTGCAGTTCGGCCGCGACCCGTCGACGCCCTCGAGCGTGCCGATCGCGGCGCTGCGGGCACAGACCTGGGTGAGCAGGCTCTGCTTGCCGGAATCGTCGGTCACGTTCGGGTCCGCCAGGGTGTCGACGATGCTTTCCGGGCCCAGGTTGCTCGCGCTGGTCGCGGTCGGGTCGTAGCCGCCGCCGGCCGCCGACGGCCGGCTCTGGAAGTACTTCGTGATCGGGTTGCCCTTGTCGTCGGTGAACGACTGGCCGATCAGGCTCGAGCCGGCCACGGTGCCCCTGGCATCGCGGACGAACGAGCCGTCGGCCTTGTCCTTCAGGCCGGGGAGCTGGGCGATGGCGAGAACCAGCAGCGGGTAGCCCAAGCCGAGCAGGATGGTGAAGACGAGTATCGCCCGTAGCGCGGCAAGGTGCTGGCGGATCCAGACAGGGACGCGAGAGAACATGACAGTCACCGGGCTCCGGGGATGAACTGGATGGCCAGATCGATGAGCTTGATGCCGATGAACGGAACGATCAGCCCGCCGAGACCATAGAGGCAGAGGTTACGGCGCAGCATCCGCGAGGCGCTCGCCGGCCGATAGCGCACCCCGCGCAGGGCGAGCGGGATCAGCGCGATGATGACCAGAGCGTTGAAGATGACCGCGGACAGGATCGCCGACTGCGGGCTGTGCAGCCGCATGATGTTGAGTGTGTCCAGGCCCGGGTACACCGCGGCGAATATCGCCGGGATGATCGCGAAGTACTTGGCGACGTCGTTGGCGATGGAGAACGTGGTCAACGCCCCGCGGGTGATGAGGAGCTGCTTGCCGATTTCGACGATCTCGATGAGCTTCGTCGGGTTGGAATCGAGGTCAACCATGTTGCCGGCTTCCTTCGCCGCCGACGTGCCGGAGTTCATGGCGACGCCGACGTCGGCCTGGGCCAGCGCGGGAGCGTCGTTGGTCCCGTCGCCGGTCATCGCGACCAGCTTGCCGCCCTCCTGCTCCCGCCGGATCAGCGCGAGCTTGTCCTCGGGGGTCGCCTCAGCGAGGAAGTCGTCGACCCCGGCCTCCTCGGCGATGGAGCGGGCGGTCAGCGGGTTGTCACCGGTGATCATTACTGTCCGGATGCCCATCCGCCGCATCTCGTCGAACCGCTCCCGCATGCCCTGCTTGACGATGTCGCGCAGGGCGACGATGCCGAGGACCCGAGCGGCCCCGTCCGTGGCCTCGGCGACCAGCAGCGGGGTGCCGCCGGAGGCGGAGATGCCGTCCACCAGCTCACCGGCGTCCGGCGGGATCGTCCCGCCGCGTTCGGTGACCCAGGCCATGACGGAGCTGGCCGCGCCCTTGCGGACCTCGCTCGCCGGCTGGCCCCCGGCGCTGCCGCCGAGGTCCACCCCCGACATCCGGGTCTGCGCGGTGAACGCGACGAACCGTGCGTGGGTCAACTCGCCGGGGGCGCGTTCCCGCAGGCCGTAGGTGTTCTTGGCGTAGATGACGATGGAGCGGCCCTCGGGCGTCTCGTCGGCCAGCGAGGACAGCTGCGCGGCCCTGGCCAGCTCGTGCTCATCGGTGCCGCCGACCGGGAGGAACTCGCGTGCCTCCCGGTTGCCGATTGTGATCGTCCCGGTTTTGTCCAGCAGCAGGGTGTTGACATCACCGGCGGCTTCCACGGCCCGGCCGCTCATCGCCAGCACGTTGCGTTGCACCAGCCGGTCCATGCCGGCGATGCCGATCGCCGACAGCAGCGCACCGATCGTGGTGGGGATCAGGCAGACCAGCAGCGACACCAGCACGATGCCGGTCACCCCGTTGCCGCCCAGCGCCGAGGTGTCGGGGATACCGGGCTGCTGTGCTTTCGAGAAGATCGCCAGCGGCTGCAGTGTCGCGACCGCGAGCACGAAGACGATCGTCAACGAGGCCAGCAGGATGTTCAGCGCGATCTCGTTCGGGGTCTTCTGCCGGTTCGCGCCTTCCACCAGCGCGATCATCCGGTCGATGAAGCTCTCTCCCGGCTTCTGGGTGATCTCCACGACGATGCGGTCGGACAGCACCCGGGTGCCGCCGGTCACCGACGAGCGGTCGCCGCCCGCCTCGCGGATCACCGGCGCGGACTCGCCGGTGATCGCCGACTCGTCCACGCTGGCGATGCCCTCGACGACGTCTCCGTCACCGGGGATGAACTCGCCCGCTTCGACGACGACCCGGTCACCTTGGCGTAGCCGCGGTGCGGGCACCCGTTCCTCGCCGCCCGCGGGCGTCAGGCGCCGGGCGAGGGTGTCGGTCTTCGTCCGCCGCAGCGCTTCGGCCTGTGCCTTCCCGCGGCCTTCGGCGACCGCCTCGGCGAGGTTGGCGAACAGCGCGGTCAGCCACAACCAGATGACGATCAGCCAGGCGAACGCCGTCTCGTCGCGGATCGCGAGCACAGTGGTGAAGACCGCGCCGATCTCGACGATGAACATGACCGGGTTGCGGTAGAGCGTCGCCGGATTCAGCTTGCGCAGCGCGCCCGGGGCGGAACGCCACAGCTGTCTCGGGTCGAGCAGCCCGCCCCGCACCTGGCGCGGTGGCCCCGGCTGCCCCGGCTGGGCTGGGTGCGCCGGGTGGGCTGGGATGTCAGGCGGTGACACGGGCGCTCCGATCGCAGTGGTGGACATCAGTGCAGGCCCTCCGCGAGAGGCCCGAGCGCGAGCGCCGGGAAGTAGGTGAGCGCGACGACGATGACGGCGACGCCGGCGAGCATCCCGGCGAACTGCGGCCGTTGGGTCGGCAAGGTTCCGGCCGAGATCGGCACCGGCTGCTGGCGGGCCAGCGACCCGGCCAGGCCGAGAACGAACACCATCGGCAGGAACCGCCCGGCGAGCATCGCGATGCCCAGCGCCGTGTTGTACCAGTTGGTGTTCACGGTGATGCCGGCGAAGGCGGAGCCGTTGTTGTTCGCCGCTGAGGTGAAGGCGTAAAGGACCTCGGAAAGGCCGTGCGCGCCCGCGTTGAGCATCCCGGCCCGCTCACCGGGCCGGGCCATCGCGGCCGCCGTGCCGATCAGCGCGACCGCCGGTGTGGTGAGGATGTAGAGGGAGGCGAACTTGATCTCCCGGCTGCCGATTTTCTTCCCGAGGTACTCAGGCGTCCGTCCGATCATCAGCCCGGCGACGAACACCGTGATCACGGCCAGGATGAGCATGCCGTACAGCCCCGACCCGGTGCCACCCGGAGCGATCTCCCCGAGCATCATGTTCACTAGGAGTGTCGCCCCGCCGAGGCTCGTGTAGGAGTCGTGGAACGAGTCGACCGCCCCAGTGGAGGTCATCGTCGTGCTACTGGCGAATGCGGCCGAGTCGGGTATCCCGAACCGGGTTTCGGTGCCCTCCGCCGCCGCGCCGACCGCGCCCGGCACGGTGCCGTGGTGGGCCATCTGGAAGCCCGCGTTCACCGCGAAGCTCGCGATCAGCAGGCTGGCCATCACCGCTACGATCGCGAGCCCCTGGCGGGTGTTGCCGACCAGCCGGCCGAACGTCCGCGGCAGCGAGAAGCCGATGAGCAGCAGCAGATAGATCTGGAGCCAGTTCGTCCAGCTCGTTGGGTTCTCGAACGGGTGCGCGGAGTTGACGTTGTAGAAACCGCCGCCGTTGGTGCCGAACTCCTTGATGGCCTCCTGGCTGGCCACCGGGCCGCCGGTCACCCTCTGCGTGCCGCCGGCCAGCGTGGTGACGGCGCGGCTGCCGTGCAGGTTCTGGATCACGCCGCCGGCGATCAGCACGACCGCGGCCACGACGGCGACCGGCAGCAGGATGCGCAGGCAGGTCCGGGTCAGGTCGACCCAGAAGTTGCCGACCTGGTCGGTCCGTTTGCGGGTGAGGCCGCGGACCAGCGCGATCGCGACCGACATGCCGACCGCGGCCGAGACGAAGTTCTGTACGGCGAGACCGGCCATCTGCGCGAGATGGCCGAGCGTCGACTCACCGGAGTACGACTGCCAGTTCGTGTTGGTGACGAAACTCACCGCCGTGTTGAACGCCTGGCCCGGTTCCATCCCCGCGAAACCGAGGCTGAGCGGCAGCCGATGCTGCAGCCGCAGGAGGGCGTAGAGGAACAGCACGCCGACGACGGAGAACGCCAGCACGCTGCGCAGGTAGGTGCTCCAGCGCTGGTCGGCCTCGGGATCCACCCCCACCAGCCGGTACACGCCGCGTTCCACCCGCAGGTGCCGGGTGCCCGTGTAGACGCGGTACATGTAGTCGCCGAACGGCCCGTAGGACAGAGCAAGGGCGCCAACGAGCACGACGACGAAGACGAGCCCCGCGGTCGTCGTGTTCATCTAGAACCTCTCCGGGAACAGGATGGCGACCACCAGGAAGACCGTGGTCGCGGCGGCGAGGACCAAGCCGACGATGTTTTCCGCGTTCACAGCTTTTCCGCTCCCTTCGCGGTCAGCGCGAGCAGCGCGAAGACCACGATGGTGATAAGCACGAACAGAACGTCACGCATGGGCGCTCCTGGCCTTCGAGTCGGTCGGGCAGGGGATGTCCGGTGGCCGGCCGCCACCGGGCTCGTCACACGGGCAGCGGCGGAAGGCCAGCCGGATGCCGTCCGCCCGCAGGCGCGGACCTGCCAGCCCCGCGGCGCACCGGACACCGCACACCCCTTCAGCTCACGGCAGCCGCCCTGGTCTGCCGTCGGTCATGCTGGACCAGGCGGGCGGCACATGCGGCCGGCGTTGACGCCCTGTGTACGGTCATCCGGAAAATTCCTACGCCGTGTTGACGCCGGCCAGCGTCATCGAAGCGATCATGCTGTGGGCGCTCGGTCGTGCGGGATCCACGGCTGGCGGCGGGTGAATTTGTCGGTGCGGCGTCTCGCCAGGCACTGGTGATGTTTGACAGGATGCCGCCTGTGAGTGGACTCCTTGTAGGTAAGCGCATCCTTGTCACCGGCGTCTTGACCGATGCGTCCATCGCGTTCGGGGTCGCCCGGATCGCCCAGGAACAGGGCGCGACGGTGGTGCTGACAGGCTTCGGCCGCGGGCTGTCGCTGACCCGGCGGATCGCCAGGCGGCTGCCTGCCGAGGCTCCCGTCATCGAGCTGGACGTGACCGACGAAGGGCACCTGAGCGCGTTGTCCGACCGGGTGCTTGAGCACACCGACGGGCTGGACGGCGTACTGCACGCGATCGGCTTCGCACCCGAATCCGTGCTGGGCGGGAAGCCGTTCGTGGAGGCCCCCTGGGCCGAGGTCGCCACCGCGGTACAGGTTTCGACCTGGTCGCTGGCTGCCCTGTGCCGGGCAGCCCTGCCGCTGTTCAGCGAGCGGGTGTCGGTCGTCGGGCTCGACTTCGACGCGGCGGTGGCCTGGCCGTCCTATGACTGGATGGGGGTGGCCAAGGCCGGTCTGGAGTCCGCCACCCGCTATCTCGCTCGTGATCTTGGACCTCGCGGGGTGCGGGTCAACCTGGTCGCGGCGGGGCCGCTACGCACGATGGCCGCCAAGAGCATCCCCGGGTTCGAGCGGTTCGAGAGCGTCTGGGACGAGCGTGCGCCACTGGGCTGGAACATCCACGACACCGGCCCCACAGCGCAAGCCTGCGTGGCGCTGCTGTCGGACTGGTTCCCCGCCACCACCGGGGAGATCATTCATGTGGACGGCGGTGTGCACGCGATCGGCACCTAGCCGAACAAGAGCGACCGAGGATAGGACTGTCCGGCTCGCGGCTCCCCGCATCCCGCCCGGCCGCGTTGTCGTCAGCCGGCGCCCAGCAGCAGGGCGCCTTCCTCTGCCCGCGAGCTCCAGGTGATCCGGCTGGAGCGGGACCTCGCCGAGCATTAACGCCCATCCGGCCTACAGGGTGGTGTGGCTGGCGGCCGTA
>NZ_CAKJTP010000007.1:34483-67023 GCF_917627335.1 Protofrankia sp. CiT1
GGGTCCTCATCGCTCCCAGGAGGGATTGAAACTACAGTAGCCAGAGACATCCTTGACGACCGATCAGGAGGCGCCATGCCGATCCCGGCACGCGACGTGGCAGCCATCCTCCGTGCCCGGCTTCCCGGCCTGGGCGCGAAGAAGCTGCACAAGCTGCTCTACTACTGCCAGGGCCACCATCTCGCGGCCTTCGACGAACCGCTGTTCAGCGAGGCGATCTCAGCGTGGGACATGGGCCCCGTGGTGGCTGAGCTGTGGCGGGACGAGAAATACGGGACGGCCCGGCCGCCCGGCCGCGTCGACGCCGGCGGCGAGGCCGAACTGAACACCATCGGGTACGTGCTCAGCCGGTACGGCGCGCTGACGGGCCACGACCTCGAGATCCTCAGCCACGGCGAGCTCCCCTGGTACACGGCGAACCAGGGTCGGCGCCCCGGTGACTCGGCGCCGATTACCGTGCAGTCCATGCGGGAGTACTTCGCGACCGCCGGCGCACCGGCCACCGCCGAGGACGAACCCGTCCTGGACTCCGCGGCGGTCGCTGGCTGGCTGGCCGGCGCGGCCGAGCGGCGCGGCCCGGGCCGGCCCGATGACCTGAACGAGCTACATGCCCGGCTGGGACAGAGTGGCTGACACCACACCCTGGCAGCTGGTCGGCTTCCTGGAGCGGTTCGACCTGTGGGCCGATCAGGAGAAGCCGGCTGACGAGCTACGCCAGCTCGTATTGGCCTGGATCTTCACCCGTATCGATGATCCGTATCAGGGTGTCCGCCGGGAGCCGGGCTTCCCGAACCTGTGGTTCGGTCCGGTACCGAGCTCTGAGCATGGAGAGTGGTCGGTAGTCTGCTGCTCCTACTGGATCGAGGAGCGAGATCATGTGGTGCGCTGCGACAGCTTCGCTACGCTGAACCGGCCTGTCTGATCCTGGGAATGGAACCCAGGTGCCTCCGGGGCTGTAAGAACAACGGGCTGTAAGAACAACGGTGTAACTCCCATATCGCGCTCTGTGTATAGACGCAGGTAGGGGAGGCACCAGATGACCAGCATGGCGACACATCCAGCAGCGGAGACCATCGCGGGCGAACGAGCGGTCGCCGGTACCGAGAGCGGCGCTGCGATCCTCGACGAGGAACTGGAACTCACTCGGCGTCTGGTCGAGCAGGCAAGGGCCGAGGGGTGTCGCTGACCGGGCCGGGCGGGATGCTCAGGAAGTTGACGAAGCTGCTCCTCGAGACCGCGTTCGATGCCGAGATGACCACCCATCTCGGCTATGAGGCCCACGACCCGGGTCTGTCTGGTGGACGGTGGTCGATGCGGGCGGTGATCCAGAAGGCGGTCCGCGCGGCTGCGGCTCGTGGCGGCACGCCGGTGGCCGGTGTGCCGCCTGTCGAGACGAGCCGGCGGCGTCAGCGCAGGAACGCCTGGCCACCGTCAAGAGCGATGGTCGTGCCGGTTATGTAACCGGCCGCGTCGCTGCACAGGAAGGCCACGACGCCTCCGATGTCGCGCAGCGGGTCGCCGAGCCGGCCCAGCGGGATGGCGCTGAGGCTGCGGGCGTACTCCGCGGGCTGGGCCTGCGCCCACGCTTCCGCGGCCGGGCTGGTGGACGCGGGCAGTACCGTGAGCACCCGGATCCCGTCCTTGCCCCACTCCGCCGCCGCCACCCGGCTGAGCGTGTGGGTCGCGGCTTTGACCGAGGCGTAGACACCCCGGCCGACCGGCATCGGGTTCACCGCCGTCGAGCTGCCCAGGTTGATCACGACGCCGCCGTTGCGCAGGTACCGGTGAGATGCGCGCATCAACCGGAAGGTGGCGAGGGTGCCCGATTCCCAGCAGGCCTGGAGAGCGGGCTCGTCGATGTCAAGGAGCGTGCCGAGCGCGGTCTGCTGGGCATTGTTGACGAGGATGTTCAGGCCGCCGAGGCTGTCGACCGCCGTGGTCACGCTCCGGGCGATGTCCTCGGGGCGGGTCACGTCGGCGGGTATCGTCACCGCCTCGCCGCCGACCTCACGGATTTCCTTCGCGACGTCGAGCAGTTTTGACTCGGTCCGCCCGACAAGGGCGACAGCGGCGCCCTGTGCGGCGACCGCGAGAGCGATGCCCCGGCCGACCCCCTGCCCGGCGCCGGTGATCAGCGCCTTGCGCCCGACAAGCATCCCCGTCATCACCGGTCTCCGTCCGTCCGCATGGATCTAATTAGAGTTAATTTATCTGGCTACTTGATGGGATGTCGATTGTCTGGCGCGCCAGGTCCCGTCGTTGGCGACGGGCGGGCGGGCTGGTGCAGGGAATGGGAGAGGGCTGATTACAATGATCAACTGTCTTGACGGCCGTACGGCGATCGTCACCGGCGGTGGTTCGGGGATCGGGCGGGCAACCGCGCGCCTGTTCGCGGCCCGGGGCGCCCACGTCGTGGTAAACGACCTTGATCATGGTCGGGCGAAGGAGACGGTCGCGCGGGTCCATGCCGACGGCGGTAGCGCCGAGCAGTATCCCGGCGACGTCACCCAGCCGGACTTTGTCGACAGCCTCGTCAACGATGTCGTGGCCAGCCGGGGACGGCTCGACGTCATGCACAGCAACGCCGGTGCCGGGCTTGCGCAGGGCCCGCTGGCGTCCATCGACGACGCCCGATGGCGCGCGGAGATCGCACTCAACCTTGATGCCAATTTCTACTGCGTCCGTTCGGCGCTGCGGGTCATGGCGGCGGCCGGGCGTGGTTCGATCATTGTCACCGCCTCCGGCGCGGGCATGGGCGCGGTGCCGGGGACAGGCCCCTACGGGACGGCCAAGGCCGGCGTCGTACAGCTGGTGCGTTCCGCCGCGGTCGAGTACGGCTCCAGCGGGGTTCGGGTGAACGCCGTCGTGCCCGGCGCCGTCGCGAGCCCGCGGTTCACCGACCGGATCGGTGGAGACGACCGGCTCGCCCGCTACGAACGGCAGATCCCCCTCGGCCGGCTGGCGACCGCGGAGGAGATCGCCGAAGCCGTGTTGTGGCTGGCATCGGATGCGTCGGCGTATGTGACGGGTGTGGCGCTGCCGCTCGACGGTGGGACGAGCGCGAAGCTCGCGCTGCCGTATCTGGGCGACTGACCTGCCGGAGGCGTTACCCGGCTCGACCTCGGGCCCGGCCCCGGCCCCGGCTCGGTGCTCGGCAGCCGCCGGCCCGAGGGCGGGCCCGAGGTCGAGGCCGAGGCCGTCGGGGGTGTCGACTCACGTTGGCGGCCGGGCGGGGCCGACAGCGAGCTCGGCGAGCCGGTCGTGTAGCTCGGGCTCGGGCCGCCCGCCGATGTCGACGGTCTTCATACGGCTTGTCATCCCCTTTACCAGCACGACTTCGCCGCGGCGGACGCCAAAGGCGGTGGCGAGCGCCGCGAGCGCCGCCGCGGTCGCCCGGCCGTCCACAGCGGGGGCGGTGACGCGCACGACGAGCGCGCTGTCGCTGGACCGGCCGTCGGTCGCGCCATGGTGGAAGCCGCCGACCGAGGTCCGGGCCGATCCGGGGTGGACTCTGATCGTCAGGCGCATGGCCGCATCGTCTCGCGCATCGTCCACGCGAATACGGCCACCGGCCAGGGCGCGGATCGGGCTGGCGGCGGCCGGGAAACAGCCGGCGGCAGCCACCGCCGCGGGAGCTCGGTGTGTTGGCAACGGTGAAGAGCTCTGGGCGCGCCGTTTGGCGGTTACCATCCGAACTATGGCGGAGGCTCAAGGGCGTGTGGCGCTTGTAACCGGGGGTAACCGAGGCATTGGTGCCGCATGCGCGGCCGCGTTGGCCGCGACCGGTGACCGGGTGGTCGTGGCCAGCCGCGGGGGAGACGCCCCGCAGGGGATGTACGGCGTTCGGCTCGATGTCACCAGCGCGGAGACGGTCGACAAGGCCTTCGCCGAGGTCGAAGCTGAGCTGGGGCCGGTGGAGGTGCTGGTGTCCAACGCCGGGATCACCCGCGACACGCTTCTGCTGACCATGAGTGAGGACGTCTTCCAGGACGTCATCGACACCAACCTGCTCGGCGCGTACCGCGTGGCCAAGCGGGCGGCTCGGCCGATGCTGCGGATGCGGCGCGGCCGTCTGATCTTCATTTCGTCGGTGGTCGCGACGGTGGGTGCTGCCGGGCAGGCGAACTATGCCGCGTCCAAGGCCGGGCTGATCGGATTGTCCCGTTCGCTTGCCCGCGAGCTCGCGCCGCGCGGTATCACCTCGAACGTGGTGGCTCCCGGCCCGATCCGCACCGACATGACCGACGCACTCACCGACGCCCAGCGCGATAATATGGTCGCTCATGTGCCGGCCCGGAGCATGGGCGAACCGGAGGATGTCGCGGCGCTCGTGGCGTTCCTGGCCTCGCCGCAGGCCTCCTACATCACCGGGGCGCTGATCCCGGTTGACGGTGGGCTGGGCATGGGGCATTAGAACTTTTTCGGAGCCTTTATCCGGGTGATCCGCACCCAGCTGGCCCCTGGCTGCGTTGCCGGCCGAACCGCGATACAGCTCATCTGGAACCACACCCGGCCGGGCGGGCTGCCCGGGAGGGTCGTCAGGGCGTTCGGGTGGCTGGCGGCGTCAGCCATGCCCGCTGGCCGGCGTACCTGATGAAATGCTGAAAGCGGGGTCGCACAGCAGGCCCGGGATGCGGTGCGCACCGTGCGCGGGGGACGATCGAGGCGTGTCGGGCGACAGCGGGATCACAGGTGTTCGTATCGGAAGCGGCCCAGGGCCGGTCGATCCGGTCGGGATCGACGCGTTGCTCCTGGTCTCCTTCGGCGGGCCGGAGGCGCCCGAGGACGTCATGCCGTTCCTGCGCAACGTCACCCGTGGGCGCGGTGTCCCCGATGACCGGCTGGCCGAGGTCGCCGAGCACTACCGGCGGTTCGGCGGCCGCAGCCCGATCAACGACCAGAACCGGGCACTGCTTGCCGCGCTGGAAGCTGAGCTCGCACCGTTGCCCGTGTACTGGGGCAATCGCAACTGGTCGCCGTTTCTCGGTGACGCTCTTGAGCGGATGCGCCGTGACGGCGTCGGGCGGGCGGCCTGTTTCGTCACGTCTGTCTTCGCCTCCTACTCCGGCTGTCGCCAGTACCGCGAAAATCTCGCCGACGCTCGGGCCGCGGCCGGCCCGGCCGCCCCAGAACTGATCAAGCTGAGGCACTACTTTGATCATCCCGGCTTCGTTCTGCCCATGGTCGACCATGTCGTTGACGCGCTTGGGACGATTCCCGAGCCGGCGCGGGAGAGCACACGGCTGCTCTTCGTCGCCCACTCGATCCCCGTCGCGCAGTCGGTGGCCAGCGGCCCGGACGGTGACGCGTACCCTCGGCAGTTCGCGGCGGCGGCCACCGCGGTCGCCGACCGGGTGGCTGCCCGGACCGGCCACCGTTATCGTCACGATCTCGCCTATGTCAGCCGCAGCGGGCCGCCGGGCGTCCCCTGGCTCACCCCGGACATCGGCGACCAGCTGGCCGCGCTCGGCGCCGCTGATACCATCACTGCGGTTGTGGTGGTACCGATCGGTTTTGTCAGTGACCACATGGAGGTCGTTTACGATCTTGATGTGGAGGCGGCCGCGCGGGCCAGGGCCGCGGGTCTGGTATTCCGCCGGGCGGCAACGGTGGGGATCGACCGGCGGTTCGTCGTCATGGTCCGGGAGCTGCTGGACGAGCGTAGGTATGGGGACGGCCCACGGCTAGCGGTCAGCGAGCTGGGGCCAAGCCACGATGTGTGTCCGCTGCGGTGCTGCGCCGACCGGACGTGTCGACCGGCCGCGGCCGGTACGCCGGCGGATGAAGAGCCTACCCGCCATACCACTACCAGATTCGATATCGCTAACGTTGCCGGGGACGAATCCCGGCGGACGCGACGTTGACTGATCTAGCGATCGAGAAGTGCACAGTCATGATGTTGTTCGCGCGCTCGCGGGCACCGAGGGCGTCGAGAAAGGCCAGCGTGGCCAAGGGCATCAGGGAGGGATGAGGTGTACCAGCAGCAGCGGCACGTGTTCGACTCGCCAGACCGTTTCGTGGTCGGAACCGTCGGCCAGCCCGGCGAACGTGACTTCTACCTTCAAGCCAGCTCGCGTGGACATGTCGTCACTGTCGGCCTGGAGAAGATCGAGGTCAATGCGCTCACTGAAGGGCTGACGACGTTGCTCGGCCAGCTTAGCCGCACCGGGGGAGTGCGGGTACCCGAGGCCCGGGAGGTCTTCGTCGATCTCGCGCCGCTGGACGCCCCCTTCGAGGAGGACTTCCACCTCGGCCAGCTCACCGTGTCATGGGACGGCAAGCGGGTGCTGGTCGAAGCCGCGGGCAGAGCTCGCGGTGAGGCAGGCGCCGCCGCCGACGACACCTCGCTCGACACCCTCCAGGTATCCCTCTCCCTTGACCAGACCAAGGCTTTCGTGGAACGGGCCCGCAGCATCGTCGCGGCTGGTAGGCCCCCGTGCGTGCTGTGCGGACGCCCGGACGGGCCGACCGGGCACTTCTGCCCCCGTCTCAACTGATCGTCCTTTGGCCCTTGCCCTTTGGCCCAGCTCGACGACCACCGGTGGATGACGCGTTTGTTTGTGTGGCTCGTGGCATATGTTGATTGATGCGAGCCGTCATATTTCGCTGGCAAGATCGGCGTGTGTTTGTCGTTGGGTACGTTTAGAGCGACCGGCAATAGGGACGCGGCGTCGCGGGGCTGGGGCACGCACCTCACCGCGTTGTCGTCGGTCGACACCCCAAGGACCAGGGTGGCTCCCTCCGCCGCCTTGCGATGTACGTGCCCCAGCCCCGCTCCTTGATCCACGCCCCTATTGCCGGGCGCTCTTATGCGGCTGAAAACCGTACATAACAGCAAGCACGTCGAGATCATGGATCGTGTGGTGGTTACGGATAGGATCCGTGCGCTCTCCTGGGGTGCGGTGGTCTACGCGGGGGGCGGGGGCGTGGGCACGGGCGAGCCTGGCGTGAGCGCGATGCCGTAGGGCGGGACGAGGACACCGGGGTTGAGCAGGCAGGCCGGATCCAAGGCGTGTTTCACGGCGGCGATCACGGCAAGCTCGGCGGGGGAGCGGGACAGGCCTGCCCAGGCCATTTTGGCGCGTCCCACGCCGTGTTCGGCGCCGATGCCGCCGCCGTCGGCCGCGACCCGGGTGAGGATCGCGTCGGTGAGCCTCTCGCGCCCGCGGCTGTCGTCGCGGTCGAGGCCGGTCACGTTGACGTGCAGGTTCGCCTCGGCGAGGTGCCCCCACAGGTGGAGGCGGGCCGGCCGCGCCACGGTTGGCACCAGCTCGCGCAGGTCGTCGATAAAGGCGGTGATGCGGGTGAGGGGGACCGCGACATCCAGTTTGACGGGGACGCCGAGGGCGTTAACCGCCGCGGTGTGGCCCTCCCGGTAGGCCCACAGCCGCGCCTGCTCGGTGGGGGTGGCCGCGACGGCGACGTCGAGGACGCCGGTGGCGGTCTCGACCACGGCGGCGAGCTCGTCGCTGGGATCGGTGCGCCCGGCGCACTCCACCAGCAGGTAGGGAGTGTTGTGCGCCCGGGACGGCCGGGACCGGTCGGCGGGACGGTCGGGAAAGGGCGGCGGCAGGCCCTGGTGGCCGCGCACCAGATCGATGCCGTCGTCGAACATCAGCTCGACGGCGTCCAGAGAACCGACCGCGGCCCGCAGCCGGGCGAGGAGCTCGACCGCGCTGGTGACGTCGGCCAGGGCGATCAGCGCGGTGGTCCGCGCGCTGGGCAGCCCGACCAGTCGCAGCTGCACCCTGGTGATGACCCCCAGGGTGCCCTCACTGCCCACGAACAGGGCGGGTAGATCGTAACCGACGTTGTCCTTGGGGAGCCCGGTGAGCCGCCGCACGACCCGGCCGTCGGCGAGTACCGCTTCCAGCCCGGCGACCTGGCCGCGGGTCATCCCGTGCCGTAGGACCCGTTCACCGCCGGCGTTGGTCGCGGCGATGCCGCCCAGCGTCGCCGAATCCCGTGCGGCGAGGTCCACGCCGCTGTCGAGGCCGGCCGCGCGCGCATGCGCCTGGACGTCGGCGAGAGTAGCGCCCGCGCCCGCGGTGACCAGGCCCGCGGCCGCGTCGACCGGTTCGATCGCGGTGAGCCGGCGCAGGCTGAGCACCACCGCGCCGATGGCGGCCCCGGCCGGTACCGAACCGCCGACCAGGCCGGTGTTGCCGCCCTGCGGCACGACGGGTACGCCATGGGCGGCGCAGACGCGCAGCACGGCGGCGACCTCATCGGTCGACCCGGGCCGGGCCACGGCGGTAGCCCGACCGGTGAAGGCCCCCGTCCAGTCGGTTTCGTAACCGGCGGTGAGATCGGGATCGACCAGGACGTGGGCCGCGCCGAGGAGCCCCATGAGATCTGTGATCAGCCGGCTGTCGCCAGAACGGCCGGTGTTGCGCCGGACGGTCCCATCCACGATCCCGCTCACGATCCCGGCCTCCATGAATGACTGCCTTCTCACGCTACGCCGCGATCAGTAACACCAAGTCGTGCCACAATGTTCACGTTGTGGACGAGCGGATGTCCGGGATCTATAGCCGTAGCTTGGGAGCGTAATGTTGTGCGCGTAGCGGTGGTAACCGAGTCGTTCCTGCCGCACGTGGACGGGGTGACAAACTCGGTTTGCCGTGTGCTCGAACACCTTCGGGACCGCGGGCACGAAGCGCTTGTCATCGCCCCAGCCGCCGGCACGCACGTACCCGCCGCCGATCCGGACATCTATGCCGGCGCTCGGATACTACGCGCACCATCTGTTCCGCTGCCAGGGTATCCGACATTCCGGGTGGCCACCCCGTGGCCCCGGCTGGTCGGTGTGCTGGCGGGGTTCCGGCCCGACGTCGTGCACCTGGCGGCTCCGGCGGGGCTGGGCGCGCAGTCGGCGTTCGCCGCGTGGCGGCTGGGGCTGCCGAGCGTCGCCGTCTACCAGACCGACTTCGCCGGCTTCGCCGCTCGCTACGGACTGGGCCAGGCGGAACGCACCATCTGGCGATGGGTGGCGACCGTCCACCGGCTGGCCGGGCGGACGCTCGCGCCGTCCTGGCCCGCGGTCGACATGCTGCTGAGCCAGGGCGTTCACCGGATCGCCCGCTGGGCCCGCGGGGTCGATCTCGAGCGGTTCAACCCGCGTCATCGGGACGCCGAGCTGCGCCGCCGCCTCGCGCCCGAGGGCGAGGTACTGGTCGGCTACGTCGGCCGGCTCGCCCGGGAGAAGCGGATACACCTGCTCGGCGCGGTGCGGGATTTTCCCGGGGTCCGGCTGGTCATCGTCGGCGACGGGCCGATGCGGGCGACGCTCGAACGTCAGTTGCCGCAGGCCACGTTTCTCGGTTTCCAGTCCGGCCGGGAACTGTCCGCGACTGTCGCGAGCCTCGACATGTTCGTCCACACCGGCTCCCACGAGACGTTCTGCCAGGCCGCGCAGGAGGCGAAGGCCAGCGGCGTCCCGGTGGTCGCCCCGGCCGCGGGCGGCCTGCTCGACGTGGTCGATGACGGGCACACCGGCCTGCACTTCACCCCGGACTCCCCGGCCGCGCTGGCCGACCGCGTCGCGATGCTCCTCGCCGACGGCGATCGGCGCCGGGCGATGGGCGCCGCCGCCCGGCGATCGGTCGCGGGCTGCGGGTGGAGCGCGATCGGGGACGAGCTTATCGGCCATTACCACGACGTCCGCGGTTTCAGGATGGCGCAGGCGCGGGTCGGCGCCCTGCGTTCGCGGACCGTCCTCGCCCGCCGGGCGCGGCTCCGCCGGGCCGCTGTCGACCACTACGGCCCAGACAGCGGCGGGAACGGCGCATATCACTACGAGGACGGGAGCATCCGGTGAAAATCGTTCAGGCCGCCAACTTCGTCGCGCCGCGGTCCGGTGGTATCCGCACGACCATGCGCCATCTCGCCGCCGGCTACACCGCGGCCGGTCATGAGGTCATCCAGGTCCTGCCCGGGGAGCGGGACAGCGTCCGTTACGCTCCCGAGGCTCGGGTGGTGACCATGCGCGCACCGCTGGTGCCTGGCACGGACTACCGTGTCCTGACCGACCCATGGCGGGTCATCCGGCATCTTGACGCCGCGGCGCCCGACCGCGTCGAGGTGCACGACCGGGCCTCGCTGCGGCCGCTGGGCCGCTGGGCCAGCCGTGCCGGCGTGGGCTCTCTCGTCGTCAGCCATGAGCGCCTTGACCGGTTGTTGAACCTGTGGACGCCGCGTCCGCTGCGCGGAGTGCTGCCGGTCCGTGCCGCGGCTGACCGGTCCAACAGCGCGCTTGCCCGGACCTTTGACACGGTGGTCGCCACCACCGCGTGGGCCGGGACCGAGTTCGTCCGCATCGGCGCGGCGAACCTGCGCCAGATCCCGCTGGGCGTCGATCTCGATCGTTTCCACCCCGGCCGTTACGACACCGCGCTGCGTCGGGCGTTCGCCCGTGACAGCGAGGTGCTCCTGGTCAACGTCGGCCGGCTGTCGCCGGAAAAACGGGCGGATACCGCCGTGGACGCGCTGGCGGAGCTCGTCCGCCGCGGGGTGGCCGCCCGCCTGGTGATCGCCGGTGACGGTCCGAGCCGGGGGCGGCTCACCCGGCGCGCGAGCGGCCTCCCGGTCATCTTCCTCGGTCACGTGGCGGACCGGGACCGTCTGGCCAGCCTGTTGACCACCGCGGACGCGGTACTCGCTCCCGGGCCGGTGGAGACGTTCGGCCTGGCGGCGCTGGAGGCGATGGCGAGCGGTACCCCGGTGGTCGTCCACCACAGCAGCGCGCTTGCGGAGCTTGTCACACCGGGCAGCGGAATCGTCGCGGCAGGCAGCGGCTGGACCTTCGCCGACGCTGTCGAAGAGCTGCTTGCCATCGATACGCCCACCCGTCGGCGCACGGCTCGGGCGCGCGCCGAGGACTTCCCGTGGGCCGTCACCGTCGACGGGTTCCTCGCCGCGCACGGCCTGCCCTCGCTGCCCGCGCATAGCGTCGTGTTGGGCGTTGCCGGTGACCAGCACGTTGCCGCTGACCAGCACGTTGCCGGTGGGCATTACGGCGGCGCCACGCGAGCGGCCTGATGGCCACGGCGAACGGGATCTGTTTTGTCGCGCTCGGCGACAGCATCACGGCCGGGCTGGGTGACGGGGTCAGCATGGGCCGGTACCGCCGGGCGCAGGCCGAGCGCGCGCTCGCCGGCCGAGGATGGGCCGCCACACTGGCCGCGTGCCTGGCCCCGGCCGGCCAGGTGCGGTTCGCGAACCTCGCGGCCACCGGCGCGACCACGCGGGATGTCCGCGGTAGCCAGATCCCCGTAGCCCTCGCCATGCGCCCGCAGATCGTGAGCCTGATCGCGGGCATGAACGACGTGCTGTCACCGGGGTTCGATCCGCTGCGCCTGCGGCACAACCTCGTGTGGAGCGTCCGGGATCTGCGGGCGGCGGGCAGCTGGGTACTGATGGCGCGGTTGCACGATCCCGGACGCCTGCTGCGGTTGCCCGGCCCGGCGCGGCGCTTGCTCACGACCCGGGTCGGACACCTCAACGCGGCCGTTGACGCCGCCGCCGCGGCCGACCCCGGTGTGCTGGTCGTCGATCTGGCGCGCCATCCCGACGTCTACCAGCTGGCCACCTTCGACGTGGACCGGGTGCACCCGGGGCCTCGCGGCCACCAGCTCATCGCCCGGGCCTTCGCCGAAGCTCTCCACGAAGCCGGTGCTTCCCCGGTGGTCCTGCCCACGGTGGGAGCGCCGCCCGTGGCGCCTACCCGGCTCGCTCACGCCCATTGGCTGGCGTTGGTGGGCCTACCGTGGCTGCTGGCCCGCCCAGCCTCGCCCATGCGTCGCCAGCTCCACCGCATCCGGGCGGCGCGCGAGAAATCGTCGCCGGGGCGGATGTACGGATATGGGGTTATGCCGGCCACGACCGGTTCGTTGCCAACTGTCGAACGCATGTGACCCTCAGCAATCCTAGCCCGGATCGTCGCAGGACAGGGGCATCATTCCTTAACGTAGGCATCGTGATTTGCGGCCAAGCTGCCTCGCCTCGCTCGGGGGCACTCACCGGATGGGGTAATGCCTGGCTCGCCGGGCTTGTCAGCACTGACGAGGCGATCGCCCAGATCCAGCGGGGTTCCGGCGGGCCCGGCGCCCCGCACACCGTCGACGGGCAGGGACTCGCGCTGGGGCTCGGTTGGCTGCGGACCGTCGGCGCCCGGCGGCTGCGGCTCGTCCTGCCGGTACCGGGCGATGTCAGCGGTCTGCCGGGACCGCCGGAGACCAACCGGGAAGCCCTTGCCGCCGGCGAGGCAATTGTCCTGCTCGGCCCCGTCCCGCCGCTGCTCCTGGTGCCTTCGGTGACCGCGCACGGTCCGGCGGTCGAGGGCGGCCTGGAGTCGGTGCACTGGCGCTCGGCGGCCGGTGCCCACCTGCCGCCGCCACCCTCGCCGTTGCGCGCGGCGGAGCACGAACTCAACGAAGCCATCCGGACCGCGACCACCGCGCTGGTCACTCTTGACCGCGCGAAGGCAGGGCCCGCGGTGCTCTCGGTGCTCCGTGACCGCCACACCGACGAGCCGGCCGCGTTGCTCGCGCCGGGCTACCCGCCGCCCGCGCACGCGTTGCTCGCGCGGGCCGTGCGGATCGCGGGCCTGATCGACCTCGCGGCCCGCGACGATGGGGCGGCGGTCACAGCCGAGGAGATCGGCCGGCGCTCGACCACCCTGCGTGCGTTGTCCGCGGCGGTCCGCCGAGCCTGCGAGTCAGCCTACGGCGCCTTCGATCCCTCGCAGTCCATGGCCAGATAGCGGTCCCGGTCCCGGCCGTGCTCGTGGTCCGGTCCCGGTCAAGGAGGCGTCAGTTCCTACCCAGCGAAGTCCGCGGGGAGGCCGGTGGGGACGGCGGGCTGGCTGGATCGGCCGGGCCAGCCGCATACGCCGGTGCGTGCTCGCGCAGAACGCTGTCGAGAACGTCGCCGTCGACGGTCTCGCGTTCCAACAGGATGCCGGTGAGCGCGTCCAGCGCGCCGCGGTGGGTCCGCAGCAGCGCCACGGAGTGTTCCTCGGCCTCCCGCAGCAGCCTGGCCACCTCCGCGTCGATGATCCGTTGGGTCTCCTCCGAGTACGGTCTGGAGACCAGCTCCTCACCGCCGAGGTACTGGGGGCTGCCCGAGGTGTAACCCACCGGCCCGAGCACGGGGGACAGGCCGAACTCGCGGACCATCCGGGTCGCGAGCGCCGTGGCGCCGGCCAGGTCGTTGGCGGCCCCGGTCGAGCCCTGGCCGAAGACGACCAGCTCCGCGGCCCGCCCGCCGAGGCGCACCGCCAGCGACGCGTACAGGTAACTCTCGGTGTAGAGGTGTCGTTCGTCCTCGGGCAGTTGCTGGGTGGCACCAAGCGCCATTCCCGCTGGCAGAATGGTGATCTTCGCTACCGGATCGGCGTGCGGCGAGAGCGCCGCCACCAGCGCATGCCCGGACTCATGGACGGCCACCGACTGTTTTTCCTCGGGCAGCAGCACATTGGTGGCGTCGCGCCGGCCCAGGATGATCCTGTCCCGGGCCGCGTCGAAGTCATTGGCCGTCAGCACGCCGCGCCTCTCCCGCACGGCGTTGATCGCGGCCTCGTTGACGAGGTTGGCGAGATCGGCGCCGGAGAACCCGGGAGTCGCCCGCGCGACCACGGTCAGGTCCACCTCCGGGCTGAAGCGTTTGCCCTGGCAGTGCACCTTCAGGATCTCCGCCCGTTCCCGCTGGGCGGGCAGCGGCACGGTGACCTGCCGGTCGAACCGTCCAGGACGCAGCAGCGCCGGGTCGAGGGTCTCGGGCCGGTTGGTCGCGGCGAGGACAACCACGCCCTCGGCCGGGTCGAACCCGTCCATCTCGGCCAGCAACTGGTTGAGCGTCTGCTCACGCTCGTCGTGACCGCCGCCGATGAGACCGGACCCCCGCTTGCCCCCGATAGCGTCGATCTCATCGATGAAGATGATGGAAGGAGCGCGTTTGCGTGCCTCGTTGAACAGGTCGCGGACGCGGGAGGCGCCGACCCCCACGAACATTTCGACGAACCCGGAGCCGCTCACCGACAGGAACGGCACCTCGGCCTCACCGGCGACCGCTCGGGCGAGCAGCGTCTTGCCGGTACCGGGCGGCCCGACCATGAGCACCCCACCGGGGCCCTTCGCCCCGGCCTGCCGGTATCGCTCGGGATGCCGCAGGAAGTCGATGATTTCGCTGACCTCCTGTTTCGCGCCCTCGTAGCCGGCCACGTCGGCAAACCGGGTCGTCGGGCGCTCGGCATCAACGATCTTTGTCCGGGACCGGCCGATGCCGCCGAGCCCGCCCGCCAGCGACCGTTGCGCCGCTCTGCCGGACCAGATGAAGAAGGCCACCAGCAGGAGCAGCGGCAGGAAGCTCAGCAGGATCGACAGGAAGGACGTGCCGGCGTGGGTCGCCTTGACGTCGACCTTCTTGGCCTCCAGCTGGGCGAGGACGCCCTGGGTGTCGAGAGCGGTCGGGACCTGTGAGCTGAACGCGGTGCCGTCCTTGAGAGTCCCGGTGACACCGCCTTTGTCATTGATCGTTACTTTCTGTACCGCACCGGCGTCCACCTGCTGGGTGAGCTGGGTGAAGCTGTAGGCGGTCTCCTGCTTCGAAAACATGCTGGGGGCGAACAACAGGGCAACGGTGATGATGATGCCGATGGGCAGCAGCCAGCGGCGCCATGTCGGCGGTGGGGTGGGCGCGGGTTTCGGCGGAGTGTCGCGGGGAGGCCCGGACCGAGCCGAGGTCGACAGATGGCTCCGGGTGTTCTGGCGAGATCTTCTACGAGAGATCATTTTCTGTTGCTCCTGCCTGCACCGCTGCCACCCAGGCAAACATCACCCGAACCCGGTAGCCCGCTGTTGCGTCCGTCACAGACGATCGATACCCCTTTCAACGCACGAGTCCTCCGATTGGCGTCGTGGCTATCCTCACCGTGCTGTCGGGAATCAGAGCGCCCAGCCACCCAGTACCTCCGGTGGCTCCCCGCCCCGCCTCGCGATGCCCGCGCCCCAGCCCCGTCCGTGGTCCATGCCCCTGTTGCCGGGCGCTCTCGGCCGGCCGCCCTGACAGCCGACTGTGTGCTGATTGTGTAGCCAACAGTGACTTTGCGGCCGGTGTTGATCTTGAAATCGGTATGGCAAGGCGTGCTGGAAGGGGCTTTGCGGGCGGGTCGGGCAGCATCGGCGCACACTTGACAGGCACGGAGACCTCCTCTGGCCACCATGCGCGGCGCGGTCCGCAGGGTGCCGCGGCGCCGGGCGTCTGGGTGGGTCAGGAAGCCAGTCACAGGGAGCGCGTGAGTGCGGATCAGGCGGAACAGCGACGCCACCTTGATTACCCGCGCGGCGCTGTCGCGCCCGGAGGAGATCCAACACCGCCAGCGACGCTACGTGATTTCGATGCTGTTCCGCACGCTGTGCCTCATTCTCGCCGTGGTTGCGCTGCGCGGCTGGGCGCGGTTCGCCGCGATCGCCATCGCTGTCGTCCTCCCGTGGCTGGCGGTGGTGTTCGCCAACGGCGGCCCGCCGATCCAGCGGGACACCCCGTCGCTGTTCATCCCACGACGGCCGGCTGGCGATGTGCCGCCGCCGGCTTTGCCGCGGGCTCATCACGTCGTTGTCGACGGTGAGGCCGTCGACGGTGAGGCTGTCGACGGTTCGGTCGTGGACGGTTCGGTCGTGGATGGTGTGGTGGGCGGTGTGGCTGCCGACGGTGTGGCCGCGGATCGCGCCGCCTCCGGCCGATAGTGTGAGGGGGTGCTGCCGCTGCAGGGTATGACCGTTGTCAGCGTGGAGCACGCGGTGGCGCTGCCGTTCGCCACCCGTCATCTCGCTGACCTCGGCGCCCGGGTGGTGAAGGTCGAACGGCTGGGGTCGGGGGACTTCGCTCGGGCCTACGACACGGCGGTCCGGGGCGCGATGTCGGCCCACTTCGCCTGGCTGAACAGATCCAAACAGTCACTGGCGATCGATCTCAAGGCCCCTGAAGGCCGTGCGGTAGTCCACCGGTTGGTAGGCCGCGCGGACGTGGTGGCACAGAACCTGGCGCCGGGCGCGGCGGCCAGGCTGGGCCTGGACGCGGCCACGCTGGTCGCGGCGCATCCCCGGCTCGTGGCGGTGGATCTCTCCGGCTATGGCGCGCATGGCCCCTATGCGCACAGGCGCGCCTACGACATGCTCGTCCAGGCCGAGAGCGCGCTGATCTCCGCGACGGGCACGGATGAGCACCCCGCGAAGGCGGGGTTCGCCGCGGGCGACGTCTCCGCCGGGACCTATGTCGTCCAGGCGGTGCTGGCGGCGCTGCTGCGCCGTGAGCGTTCCGGCGCCGGTGCCGCCCTCGAGATCACGATGATCGACGCGCTGGCCGAGTGGATGGGGTACTCGGTGCAGACCGTCGAGCACACCGGTGTCGAACCGCCACGGCTGGGCATTGGCCATCCGTCGATCGCGCCCTATGAGGCGTTCGCCACGATCGATGGCGACCGGTTGCTGATCGGGGTCCAGAACGATCGTGAATGGGTCCGGCTGGCAACCAGCGTGCTCGACCGGCCCGAGGCCGCTACCGCCCCGGACTTCGCCACCAATCAGGCCAGGGTGCGTAACCGCGCGCGCACCGAGGCGTTGGTCGCGGCCGCCGTCGCGGCGCTGACCACGGCCGAGGCCGAAGCCCGGCTGGCGGCCGCCGGTATCGCCTACGCCCGTCTCAACACCGCGCGCGATTTACTGGATCATCCTCAGTTGGCTGCCCGGAACCGGTGGGCCTCGGTTGACTCCCCGGTGGGACCGGTACGCCAGCTCCGCCCGGTGGTCCTTTTCCCCGGCGAGGAGGCGTCGCTGGGACCGCTGCCAGCGCTCGGCGCGCACACGGACGCCATCCTCGCCGAGCTCGGTTACCCGGCCCGGGAGATCGCCCGGCTCCGGACGAACGGGGTCGTGTGATCCGGCCGGCGTATGTCAGCTTTCTGTCTGACTACGGCCTGGTTGACGGTTTCGTGGCTGCCTGCCATGGGGTGTTGCTGTGCCGGGCGCCTGGCGTGCGCATTATTGACATCACCCATCTGATACCTGTCGGTGACCTGCGGCGGGGATCGGTCGTGCTCGCCCAGACAGTCGGCCACCTGCCATGCGCGGTGCACCTCGCGGTTGTCGACCCGGGGGTGGGAACCTCGCGGCGGGCGCTCGCGGTGTCCACCCCGCGGGGATTTCTTGTCGGTCCCGACAACGGGCTGTTGCCGCCTGCGGCCGAGGCGCTCGGGGGTGTGGGTTCCGCGGTCGCGTTGGCGGTTCCCGCCGAGGCACCGGCGACATTCCACGGGCGGGATGTGTTCGCGCCCGCCGCCGCGGCCCTCGCGGCCGGCCACAGCCTGGCCGGGCTCGGTGCGCCGGTGGACCCTGCCGGGCTCGTGCGGCTCCCCCCGCCGGTGCTGCGGCTTGTCCGCCCGTCCGCCGCCACCGCGTCCGCCGCCACCGCGTCCGCCGCCACCGAGGTCGAGGTCGAGGTCCTCACGGTGGACACCTTCGGCAACGTCCAACTGGCCACGGCCGCGGGCCCGCTCGTCCCGGCGGGCGTCGTCCCGGGCCGGAATATCGAGATCACTGTGGGCCAGACGGTGGCCACGGCCCTGTTCGGGGCCACCTTTGCCTCGGTGCAGCCAGGAGATCCTGTTGTCTACGTGGATTCCGCGGGCCTTGTGACGATCGCGGTGAACAGGGGGAGCGCGGCTGCCCGGCTGGCGGTCACCGCGGGGGACATCGTCCGCTTGGCACCACTTCATGGCGACGTTCCCGGGGGCGGCAGCCCGGGGCTGCCGGCGGCGCGGTAAGAGCGACGTTCCCGCCGCCGGCAGCCCCCCATGGATCAGCAGAAGCCCGGGATCGTCAGCCAGGCCGGTCCCGGCGCGGGCGCGTCGTCGCGCAGCACGCTGCCCTCGATCTTCCCGTACGGCCGGTCTGCCGGTTGGTAGACGATGTCGGGGTTGTCCAGCCCGAGGGGGGTGAGATCAACCAGGAAGTGGTGCCGGTTCGGCATCGACATGCGAATCTCGGCGACGTCGGCGTGCGCGGCGAGCACCTCCCGGCCCATTGCGTACAAGGTCTGTTGAAGCGCGAGGCTGTGTACTTCCGCGAACGTCCGGAGAAGGATCTCCCGGATGCTCGCGAACAGGCTTCCGTACTCGATGTCCGTGGCCGCGTACCGCCACCGGACGGTGAGCTCGGTGGCGAGGACCCGGTCGTCCGTCTCAACCAGAGTCGTGTACTTGTCCCGGGCGAAGCCGCGAAATTCCGATCCGGTCGACTTGAGCAGGAGCAGGCCGCCAATTCCGGCTATGACATGGGCCCTGTCGCGGTCGACGGTGACCACGGCCGTCCGGTATTCACCGGCGGCCCGCGAGAAGGCGTGGTCAGATGTGCCGCCGGTGGTGCTGATCCGCTGCCAGCCGTGCTCCACGATCTCCATTCGGGCACTGGTCGTCCATACGTTGGATGCGACGAAATGCCGGGCGAGCCGCAGGCCGAACTCCTCGATCTCGCCGATGCCACCGTCGCGCGCAAACGCGTAGACGGTGTTTTTCTGGGTGTCGGTGGGCAGCACGTGGCTGTTGTCCCCGTCGAGATGCGCGCTGGTGAAGTCGCCCCGTAGCGCTGACGAGACGCTGATGTCCCTGAGCCGATGCGCCCGGGTCGAACGATCGATATGGACGAGCCTGACTTCGGCCTTTCCGTACTGGTTCTCGCCGAGAACGACTGCCATCGCGCCTCCAAGCCGGGCCGAGGAACGCCCCAACACCCCTGGGGCGGTGGGGACGCCGGAAAGCGAACAGGGAGATTGCCGGGCGGTGCGCCCGTGATCTCCCGTGGTGCGTCAACCTGGATCTGCCGCCGTGCCTGCCGTGCGGTGGTGCCCTGCCTGCCCTTCCTGCCTGCCTGCCGTGCCGTGGTGCCGTGTTATGCGCTGGCACTGGGCGCTCGCGGTGGAACGTGCGTGTCCTAACCCTGTGTGACGCTACCGGTACTCCGATTTGGGTGACCAGCCCGCGTCGTTGATTCGCCGAACGCCGTGACGGGCATGAGCCAAAAAATCAGGTGCCGATCGGGCGCAACTTCTGGAAGTCCTCGAGCGTCGGATGGAAGGACAGGGGAGGGGTCGTGGATCGTTGCCAGTGGGTGCTACTCTCTGTATTCAATTGTTCTACGAATGGTTGTGGTCGTCCGTTTGACACCGGTCATTTTAATGATCAACAGGTCGTCTGTCGGCAATGCTGGGTACGGTCCGGCTGTGAATGAGCGGCGGTCACTGAAGATATGTCGGTCGTTGGTGCGGGCTTACCCCGTGCCGCGGGTGTTCGGATCACACGGACCGCTGATGTCGACCGTCGTCGCGGCGCTGCTCGCCGGGGCCGCCCTCATGTCATGTTCGCCGCCGGCTGCCGACAAACCGAAGGCCGGGCCGTCGGCACAGCCGGTGCCGACCGCGACGGCACCACAGGTTGTCATCACTCCCTCGGACGGCGCTGAGGCAGTCGCGGTCACCAGCACCGTGGTTGTGCGCAGCAGCGTTCCGCTACAGTCGGTAACCGCAATCCGGAACGCCAGCAAGTCCCAGGAAACCGCCGCGGGCGTTCTCCGGGGCGAGCTTTCCGCGGACGCCAGGACCTGGACGTCGACCGACGGGCTGTTCGCGGACACGCGGTACCAGGTGACCGCGCAGACGTCCGCGGCACCGGGCGGATCGGGTCCAACGGTCACCGGCGCGACTTTCACGACGGTTAATCCGGAGAAGTCCCTCAAGGTTTCCTGGGGGCCGGTCGACGGTCAGACCGTCGGCATCGGCACCCCGATCACGCTGACTTTCAGCGCGCCGGTCACCGACCGCGCAGCCGTGCAGCGGCGCCTTGCGGTCACCGCGAATCCACCGGTTGCCGGTGCCTGGAACTGGGCGTCCAGCACAGTGGCGCGCTGGCGTCCGCAACAGTACTGGAAGGCCGGTACCCGTGTGCACGTCGAGGCGCGCCTCGCCGGTTTCGACGCTGGTGGTAACCGGTTCGGGCTGAAGGACCGGACCATGGATTTCGTCATCGGGCCGGCTCAGATCAGCTATGTCGACGCGGCGGCGCACACCATGAAGGTGTATCGGGACGGTGTGCTGCAGCGAACCCTGCCGGTAAGTCTGGGCAAGCCGTCGTCGCCGACCATGGATGGCCCGCACAATGTCATTGCCACCGCGCCGACGGTGATTATGGACTCCGCGACGGTCGGCATCCCCAAGGGGGACCCGGACTACTACTACGAGACCGTGCAGTGGAACGTGCAGTTCACCAGCGGTGGTGAGTACGTGCATTCGGCGCCGTGGTCGGTCGGCTCCCAGGGGGAGAACAACGTCTCGCACGGGTGTGTCAACGCGGCCCCGGCGGATGCCGAGTGGTTCTACCGGTTCAGTCGGCTGGGTGACATCGTCGACGTGCGCAACACCGGCCGCCCGCCGGACACCACGCAGCTGGGCAACGAGTGGTCGATCTCCTGGGAGCGCTGGAGCGCGGGCAGCGCACTGCCGCTCGCTGACACCCAGAGCACCGCCGGGCAGGCGCAGACCGATCGCGGCGCCGCGGCGGCGGCCCCGCCGACGGCGCGTTCCTGACAGCGCGGGCCGCCGGGACGCGATGATCTCCTGGGATGGTTGGGGAAGGTTGTCCCGCCCGCATCTCCCAGGAGGTCCGCGCGATCAGCAACCAATCCGAACCCGGTGGCGCTTCGCGGTCCTGGTGGGCCGGCGCCCCGTCCTCCCGGCAGCACTGGCTGCGCCGGTTGGCCGGCCACGTCCTCAGATACCGCCGCAACGCGACCCTGGCGTTCGGCGCCGCCGTGTTCGGCACCGCGATCGCCGCGGTCACTCCGCTGATCGAACGCGCGGTGATCGACAACGTTGTGGTCGCGCACAGGCAGCCGCTCGCGCCCTATGTCCTTGCGCTGCTCGCCGCCGGGGTGCTGCGTTTCGCCGCCGGGTTCGTCCGGCGCTACATCGGCGGCCGGCTGGCCCTCGACGTCCAGTACGACCTGCGGGACGCGCTCTTCACCGCGCTCACGCGCCTGGACGGCGTCCGTCAGGACGGCCTCCGGACCGGCCAGGTCGTCAGCCGGGCCAATTCCGATGTCACGGTCGTCCAGGGCCTGCTGGCGTTCCTGCCGCTGATGAGCGGGAACCTGCTGCTGTTCGTGCTCGCCATTGTGATCATGATGTTGTTGTCCCCGTTGCTGACGCTGCTCGCGCTCGCCGTCGGCCCACTGGTGATCATTATCGGGCTGCGGGCCCGGCGGACCGTCTTCCCCGCGACCTGGGCGGCCCAGCAGCAGGCCGGTGAGGTCGCGGCCGTGGTGGCGGAGGCAACCGCGGGCGTGCGGGTGGTCAAGGGCTTCGGGCAGGAGGAGCGGGAGCTGGCCAAGCTCGCCACGGCCGCCCGCGCCCTGTTCTCGCTGCGGATGCGTGCGGTCCGCTTCACCAGTCTGTACACCAGCGCGCTGGCGGCGGTGCCGGCGCTCGGGCAGGTGGGCATGCTGGCGCTGGGCGGATGGCTGGCACTGCGCGGCAGCATCAGCCTCGGCACCTTTCTGGCCTTCACCGCCTACCTCGGCGAGCTGGTTGCGCCGACCCGGATGCTGGCGGGTCTGTTGACCATCGGACAGCAGGCCAGAGCCAGCGCGATCCGGGTGTTCGAAGTCATGGACAGCCAGCCGGTCGTCACCGAACGGCCCGGCGCCCGCGACCTCACCCGGGCCAGGGGCTGCGTCGAGCTTGCCAACGTCACATTCGGCTACAGCCGGGACCGCCCGGTTCTTGACGGGGTGAGCCTGCGGATCGAACCGGGCCAGACCCTCGCGCTGGTCGGCGCCTCCGGGTCGGGCAAGTCGACGGTGGCGGCGTTGCTGTCCCGCTATTACGACACGGACACCGGCGCGCTGCGCCTGGACGGACACGACATCCGGGAACTGGCTCTGCCATCACTGCGGGCGCAGATCGCGATGGTGTTTGAAGACAGTTTTCTGTTCTCCGACTCGGTTCGTGCCAACATCAGCTACGGGCGCCCGGACGCGGATGAGGCCTCGGTCGTGGCCGCGGCCCGCGCGGCCCACGCGGACGGCTTCATCCGCGCCCTGCCAGCCGGTTACGACACGGTCGTCGGTGAGCAGGGGCTCACCCTCTCGGGCGGGCAGCGGCAGCGGATCGCGCTGGCTCGCGCCCTGCTGACCGACTCGCCCATCCTGGTCCTGGACGACGCGACGTCCGCGGTCGACGTCCGGGTCGAGGCCGAGATCCACGCGGCGTTGCGAGCGAACACGCGCGGCCGGACCACGCTGTTGATCGCCCATCGCCGATCGACGCTGCAGCTGGCTGACCGCATCGCGGTACTCGACGCCGGCCGCCTGGTCGACATCGGCACCGATGAGGAGCTCTCCGCTCGTTGTGAGCTCTATACCCTCTTGCTGGACGGCCGGGTCCGCGAGCCGGCGGTGACCACTCCCCGGCCCAGGCAGGCACCCGCCACCGGCGTCGGCGGCCCGCGGCCCGTCCCGCTCGGGCCGCTCAGGCCGCGGCCGGCTGAGGCGTCCGGTGGCGGCGGGCAGCGCGTTCTCGGCGGCGTGGCCGGGGATATGCCCGCGACTCCCGAACTGCTCGCGCGGGTCGAGGCGCTCCCGCCGGCCACCGAGGCGGTGGGGGTGCGGATGGCTGACGCCGCCGCCGGCGACCCGGCTTTCTCCTTACGCCGTCTGCTGGGCGGGGTGCGCGCGCTGCTCGCCCTGGGCCTGCTGCTCGTGGTCCTGGACGCGGGCACGGGTCTCGCGCTGCCCGCGCTGGTGCGGCACGGAGTGGACGCGGGTGTGTCGCGGACCGCGGGAGCGGCGCTGGTCATGACGTCCGCGGTGGCGCTCGCCGTGGTTCTCACAGCCTGGGCGGTGCAGGTCAGCCAGGGCCGGGTGGCCGGACGGCTGGGTGAGCGCCTGCTGTTCACCCTACGGGTCAAGACGTTTGCCCAGCTGCAACGGCTCGGCCTGGACTACTACGAACGTGAGCTCTCGGGCCGGATCATGACCCGGATGACCACGGACGTCGACGCGCTGTCGACATTCCTGCAGACCGGCCTGACGACCGCGGTGGTCGGCATGCTGTCGTTCGTCGGTGTGGGGGTGGCGTTGGTGGTCCTCAACGCCCGGCTGGCCCTGGTCGTGCTGCCGATGGTGCCGGTCGGTGTCTTTGCCACGGTGGTTTTCCGTGCGAAGGCGTCGGCGGCCTACGTCGAGTCACGGGAGCGCGTCGCCGCGGTCAACGCGGCGCTGCAGGAGAACCTCGCCGGCATCCGGGTGGTGCAGGCCTTCCGCCGCGAGGGGCGCAACATCGCGGACTTCCGGGCGCTCGCTGAGCGTTACCGGGTGTCGAGGCTGCGTGCGCAACGCCTCATCGCACTGTACTTCCCGTTCATGGAGTTCTGCTCGGAGCTGGCCGCCGCGCTCGTTCTCGGTGCCGGCGCGGGGCTTGTCGCGTCCGGATCGCTGACGACCGGCGGGCTCATCGCCTATCTGCTCTACCTCGGCCTGTTCTTCTCACCCATCCAGCAGCTCTCCCAGGTGTTTGACGGTTACCAGCAGGCCAAGGTGGGTCTGCGCCGGCTGTCGGATCTGCTGCGCACACCTACCTCCACCCCGGCCCGGCCTGCCCCGGTGCCGGTGGGCCGGCTTTCCGGCGAGATCGAGTTTGTCGGTGTGTGCTTCCGGTACGCGGGCGCCGAGCGTCCCGCGCTGGACGGGGTGAACCTCCGGGTGGCCGCCGGGGAGACCGTCGCGCTGGTGGGTGAGACCGGAGCCGGCAAGTCGACCGTCGTCAAGCTGGCCGCGCGTTTCTACGACGCCACCGGCGGCGTGGTGCGCATCGACGGCACCGACGTGACCCGGCTCGACCTGGCTGGTTACCGCCACCGGCTGGGAGTCGTCCCGCAGGAGCCGTTCCTGTTCGCCGGGACGGTCCGGGACACGATCGCCTACGCCCGGCCGGATGCGGCGGACGCCGAGGTGAGGGCAGCGGCGCGGGCGGTTGGCGCACATGAGATGATCATGCGCTTGCCCGGGGGCTATCTGCACCGGATCGGCGAGAACGGCCGGGGCCTGTCCGCTGGGCAGCGCCAGCTGCTCGCGCTCGCCCGGGCGGAGCTCGCGGACCCCGACATCCTGCTGCTCGACGAGGCGACCGCCTCGCTGGACCTGGCCACCGAGGCCGCGGTCACCGAGGCGACCGACCGCGTCGCGCGGCGGCGGACGACCCTCGTGGTGGCGCATCGGCTGACCACCGCCGCCCGCGCGGACCGGGTCGTGGTGATGGCTGCCGGACGGATCGTCGAACAGGGCTCGCACGCCCAGCTGATAGGTGCCCAGGGCAGGTACGCGCGGATGTGGGCAGAGTACAGCGGTGCGGGCGCGCCGGCCGGTCAGCCGTTGTGATTCGAACGTAGGTTCGATACATTACTTATCCGATGTACCATGAACTGCCGTGACGAGGGGCATGACTATGCCATCCACAACATCGACTATGTATCCGTGGTCCAGGGGCTCACCCGAGATGAGGCAGCGGGCGAACAGCAGGGCTGGCCCGATCTCGTTGACCAGCGGCCATGGGGTGCCATGGCGGACGTCACCGCGCTTGATGGCCCGCTCCGCAATGGTCATCTGGACCGCCCGCCGCTGGTGCAGGAGAACGGCGCGCAGGGCGGCGGCGAGATCGGCGTGCCGGGTGAGCTCACCGACAAGGGTCGCGGTCACCGCGCCCTGGCGGCCGCGGAGCACGTCGGCGAATTCATGGAGCAGCAGGAGCTGGTCGTCACGAAAACTTCCGGTGTCCGGATCGGTGACAGGGCTGTGGCCGAGGCGTCGTACTGTGTCGATCACCAGGTCGAGCTTGCACGACCACCTGCGGTAGAGGGTGGCCTTGCCGGCGCGGGCGCTGGCTGCCACGAGATCCATTGTCAGCGCGCCGTACCCGTGTTCGGCGAGCAGTTCGACCACGGCGGTGTGGATCGCGTCTTCCAGGACCTCCCCGCGTCGCCGGGGGATGGCCGGTGCGTGCGGCGGCCGGCGCGGGCCGTTGGCCGCCGGCATGAAACCCGTTGCGGAAGGGGGAAGGGGTGATGATTGAATATCGGCGGATATCGTCACGGCCATCGGTTGGGCTACCGCGGACGCCGTCGTGGGCATCATCGAGGTGGGCGTCACCTCCTTGCCGTCGGCGGGCGTCGGATGCACCGCGCCGGGCGGTATGCCAGCTATCGGGTGCGTCATCGCTACCCCCGGGAACGAGCCGTTGTCGGTGCTGCGGTTGGTTACGCAAAGGTACTTGACTGAACACGTTGAGCGAAAGATGGGGTGCCTGGGTAGGCAGGGGAAGGTCAGGAACCGGTCCACCGGATGGGCCAGGTCGAAGCCGGGGAGGTCGCGGGTGATCCGCATACGCCGCAGGTCGGACGGGCTGCCGGTGGTGTGGATCGAAGCCGTTATGATCATCGGTTTCTACTACACCTACACGGCGACCCGCGCGGTGGCGGACGGTTCCGTCAGCGACGCGCTCGCGGTCGGCCGGGACCTCCTGCGCATCCAGACGGATCTCCACCTCGACGTCGAGCTCGGGCTGAACCACTGGCTCCAGAGCATCCCCGTGCTCGCTGTGGCGAGCTGTTACTACTACGCGACCTTGCACTTCATCGTCACGCCCGCCACTCTCGTGTGGCTCTACCGCAGGCGTCCCGGGCACTACCTACGGGCCCGCTGGACGATCCTGTGCGCGACCGTGATCAGTCTGGTCGGGTTCATTGTGCTACCGACGGCCCCGCCGCGCCTGCTACCCGGTGCCGGCTTCGTCGACACCATGGCGTCGTTCCACAGCTGGGGCTGGTGGGGCGGCGGTTCCAGCGCCGCGCCGCGGGGGCTGGCCGGTCTTGCCAACCAGTTCGCCGCCATGCCGTCCCTGCACTGTGCCTGGGCGTTGTGGTGCGGCTGGTATGTGGCCAGCCTCACCCACCGCCGCTGGGTCAGGGCGCTCGGCGTGGTCTATCCGGGCACGACGGCGTTCGTGGTGATAGCCACTGCCAACCACTACGTGCTCGATGCCGTCGCCGGGTGGCTGGTGCTCGGCCTCGGGGCCCTGCTGGCGGTGGTCGTCACGCGACTGGCTCGCCAGCAAGGCCGCCACGACGGCCGCGCGGACCTGGTCGGCTCGCCGAGCGAGCCCGCGCGGCCCGGATCCGCATCCGAGCCCGAGCCTGAGCCCGCCGGAGCCGTCAGCGCGGGGCTGGGACAGCCGACGGCGCAGTGCCGGTCATACGGCCGGGAAGGGCGCTGAAACACGCCCCCGCCCGGCTCCCGCACCGCCTCCGCGACGGCCGCGGCCTGCGCCATCGCCGTTTGCGCAACGGCCGTTGCGTGGACCTACCCGGTGTATGTGGTGGGCGTCCCGATGTGCGACAGTTGACCCACGGCGGGGTTGTTCGCCGTACTTTTCTGGTCCGTTGGGCCGCCCGAAGGCATCGTGGCGGCGCGTCCTGAAGGCGTTCCAGCAGATTCCGCGCGGAGACCATTTCGATGTCCTTGGTCCAACTGGCCGCGCTACGGCGGCCTCATCCCGTTGTGTTTTTGTTCTCCCTTGTCGTCGCCTGGTTGCTGATTGGGCTGCTGGCATTCGGCCTGCGGCGCGGGCCGATCGAGAACGGGCTGTCCAGGCGGGCGGCTTCGGTGGTCCGCTCCAGCGGTCAGGCCGGGGCTGAGGTGACTTTCCGCGGTCAGGACGCGACCGTGCATGGGACGTTCCCCAGCGTGTCCGCCGCTGAAACGGCCCGCCAGGCTGTCGCGCGTATGTCCGGCGCGCGATCAGCGGCCCTGGCCGATGATGTTCAGATTGTGCCGGTGCCGGCCGCCGCCGCGAAGCCATTGGTGATCGATGTCAACGGAGGATCGCTCACCGTCACGGCGACCGTGCCGGGCCAGGATGCTCGGGAGCGGCTTCTGGGCGCGGCGGCCGCGGCGAGTTCCGGCACGTTGACCGGACGAGTCACGGTTGATCCCGACGTGGCCGCGCCACCGGTGACGATGCTGGCGGATCTGGTCCGTTCGCTGACAGCGGTGATTGGCGAACATCAGGTGACGATCATCGGTTCCACCGCTGTCGTCGAGGGGGCCGTGGCGGACGTGGACGAGCGCGCGCGCCTGGGTGCCGCGGTGCTTGCCGCGGTGCGTACCGCGCGGCCCGCGATCTCCCTCGACAATCGGCTGGCCGTGCGACCGGTGGCTCCTGATCCCGTCCGGCCGGGTGACGGTGCGGTCGACCGCCTCGCCGCTGCCGTGGCCGGGGGCCGGGTCACCTTCGCGACGGACAGTTCGGAGCTCACCGAGATCGATCGTGTTCGTCTCGACCAGATCGCGGCGGCGCTGCGTGACGGTGCGCTGGGAGTTCTGATTGCTGGTCATACCGACGCGCGAGGCTCCCAGGTGACCAACGCGGCCCTGTCGCTGGCGCGCGCCCGCGCCGCGGCCGCCTACCTGGCGAGTCACGGAGTCCCGGAAGGGCGGTTGCGGGCAGCTGGGTTCGCCGCCGATTATCCGGCGGCGACCAATGACACGGACGCCGGCCGTGCCGCCAACCGCAGGGTGGAGATCTCTCCGCTTGCGCCGTAGGCCGTGCTTGTGCGGTAGGCCGTGGAGTCGCCCGGCTATGGAGTTGCCCGGCTATGGAGTTGCCCGGCTATGGAGTTGCCCTGAGCAAAGGATGCCTGTCGGTTGGTAACCGTTGTTTTTGATCTTTTTGTATGGCAAGCTTTCGTTGAGAAATATTAGGGAAGGCTTAGCTAAGAACGCCCGGCAATAGAGGTGTGGATCAAGGAGCGGGGCTGGGCTGCGTGCCCCAGCCCCACGACACCGCGTCCCCTGCTGCCGGGCGCTCTGACCAAAAAGCTGTGGTCGACCTGGGAAGCTCTGGCCGAGTAATGAGCATTCGTGATCATCATCCCGGTTGCGCACGACCGCTTTCCGGATGACGCGGCGAACGGCTCCAGAACAGGTGTGGTGAGGTGCGGTGCTGGTCTGCTCATGCTTTGCTGTCAACGACCAGACGTTGCGCGGCGTGATCGAATCGGGCGCGCGTGACACGTGCGAGGTGGGTGCGGTCTGTGCGGCCGGTACCGGGTGCGGTGGTTGCCTTGACGAGATCGAGGAGCTGCTGACCGACCACCGTCGGGCCCGTCCGGTCGTCCAGTCGGGCTGAGACAGTGGAGGTTCCAGGTGAGGGGCGACCCGGAAATTGTCGAACTACTCAACCGTGTGCTCACCAATGAACTGACAGCTGTCAACCAGTACTTCCTGCACTCGCGGATGCAGGTCAACTGGGGATATCACCGGCTCGGCAAGCACACCTACGACGAGTCGATCGACGAGATGCGCCATGCGGACAAACTGGTGCATCGGGTGCTCTACCTCGGCGGTGTCCCGAACCTTCAGCGACTCAACACGCTGCGTGTCGGTGAGACCGTTGCCGAGCAGCTGAACTCCGACCGGACCCACGAGATCGAGGCATGCGGCCTCCTGCGTGCTGGAATCGTCCTGACCCGCGCCCGCGACGATGTGGGCTCAGCCGTCATCCTGGAGGACATCCTCGTCTCCGAGGAGGACCACATCGACTGGCTGGACGCCCAGATCGAACTGCTTGCCCAGCTCGGTGAGGCGCATTACCTCGCACAGCAGATCCACGAGTGACCAGTGGCGGGCCCCGCGCCGGGGCCTGGCGTGGCCTGGGCGCGGCGAGCTGGGCACACGTCCCAAGCACAGGCGTCAGGGGAGCACAAGGCGGACAGCTTCGGCGCTGGCGCGTCGTAGTGCCCTGGCCGCCTCGGCCCGGCTGATCAACGCGGGCGCTCCCGTCATCCCGCGGGCGGCCGCGCCAGCGGGCACCGGCTGGGCGCTGAAGACCCCTGTGAAGCCGGCCTCCCGCCAGGCACTCGGACTGACGTTCACCTGCCCGCAGACCGCGATCACTGGGACCCCGGCTGCCTGGGCATGTCTCGCGACGGCCGCCGGAGCTTTGCCCCGCATGGTCGAAGCATCCAACGCGCCTTCGCCGGTGATCACGAGATCGGCGCCGTCCAGGGCCGCGTCGAAGCCGGCGAGATCGAGCAGCAGTTCGGCACCGGCCTGTACCCGCGCGCCCAGAAAAGCCATCGCGCCGAAGCCGAGACCGCCGCCCGCGCCCGCGCCCGCGCTCGCGGCGACCATGGCAGCTCTCGCCGACAGGCCCAGGACACCCCGAGGCCGTGCGCCAAGCCGGTCGACGAGCGTGCGCAGCCCGTCCTCGAGAACGGCCACGTCCGCCGGCCCCGCGCCCTTCTGCGGGCCGAAGACCGCCGCCGCTCCGTGCGGCCCGAGCAGCGGGTTGTCAACGTCAGCCGCGACAGTGATCTCGGCTTGGGTGATCCGTGGATCCAGGCCGCCGGTATCGATCATGTAAAGATGGCGCAGGGCCGCGCCGCCGGGCGGCAGGATGCGCCCGGTCCGGTCCAGGAACCTGATGCCGAGCGCGGACAGCATCCCGGTGCCGCCGTCGGTCGTCGCGCTCCCGCCCGCCCCGAGCAGCAACCGCCGGGCGCCGGCGTCCAGGGCCGCGCGCACCAGCTCACCGGTACCGGTAGTGGACGCTGTCAGTGGCGCGTGCCGTCCCGGCGGCACGAGCCGCAGGCCGGAGGCTTCGGCCATCTCCAGCACCGCGGCGTCATGGCGAACGGCGAACGCCGCGCGCACCGCGGTCCCGAGCGGCCCGGACACGGTGGCCTCATGGCGGGTGAAGCCCGCGGTGAGCGCCGCGGCCACGGTCCCGTCGCCGCCATCGGCCACCGGGCGCATGAGGATGTCCGCGTGCCGGCAGGCGTCGCCGACGCCGTCAGCGATGGCGTGGGCCGCCTCGTTCGCGGTCAGCGTGCCTTTGAAGGCGTTGGGCGCGACAACGATCCGCGTGACCGTGGGCATACCCGCATACTCCCGCCGCGCCGCGCGGCGGACGCACTGGGGCGTGTTGCGACAGTCATCTGTCCGGCTCCCGCCGCCAGGCGGCTCCCGGCCGTGTTCTCGGACGAACCGATACAACGCGTCCGCTATCGATGTGCCCCGCAGCCTTGCCAGGGGCCGCCTGGACGCGGCTCCCTGACCGAAACCACGACGCGCGACAGGCTCTAACGTTCTGTGCTCACCCGATTGCCACTACACTCGGCACGCGATCTGGAAGTAGCGTGACGGCCGGGATCTGCACGGGGCTGACATGCGCGAGGAGGTGCGTTGGTCGCGAGCGTGGTCGGCTTGGTGGCTGACGTGGTGTCCACCGGGCTGCTGGTGGTGACGTCCGACAGCCGTGTGGTCTGGGCTAATCGGGCTCTGTTCGCCCTCGTGACGGGCGCCGCAACGGTGCCGGAGGAGACAGCGGCGCCGGGCCCGGCCGGTCTCGGCGCGTTCAGACGCGCTGGTCCTGGTTCCGTCGACCCGGTCGACCTGGTTGCGGCTCGCCTTGCCGTGGCCGAGGCCGGGCTGCCATTGGCGCGGGTCGTCCCGGACGACGAGCCCCGCGCGGCTAGCTGGCAGGCGCCGGACGGTAGCAGCCGTTGGCTGGAGATCCGTTGCCGTGCGTTTGCTGACGGTGATCCCACCTGGGGCGGCCAGTTCGGCGCCGAGGGCTACCTTCTCTACGAGATTGTCGACAACACCGCGCGTCACCATGAAGAGGAGGTCGCGGGGCTGCGCGAACGCTGGCTCCGCCATGTCGAGACGATCGCCCGGACGGGTATCTGGGAGTGGGACCTGGTCACCAACGAGGTGGCATGGTCTGACGAGCTTCTCGCCATGTTCGGCTACCCCACGGACACCTATCTCGACTACGACACCTACCGGTCGCTGATACATCCGGACGACGTGACGAGGGTGGAAGGAGTTCTGGAGCAGGCGATCGCCGAGGTCAGCCCGTTCGAATTCACCCACCGTATGTACTTCGCCGACCGGGCCACCGAGTGCGTGCTCGAGTGCCACGGCGACGTCCTCACCGATCACGCGGGCACGCCAATCCGGATCATGGGCACGGCGCATGACGTCACCGAGCTGATCCGGGCGCGCCGCGAGCTCGCCCAGCTCACCACGCATGACCCGCTCACCGGGTTGCGTAACCGGCAGGCGGTGACCGGGCTGCTGGCCGAGCGGATCGCGGGCAGCGCGGGCAGCGCGGGCAGCGAGCGGATCGACGCCTCGCCGAACGGGAGTGCCCCGGCCGGGACGTTGCTCTTGATCAATATTGACAACTTCAGGGACATCAATGACACGCGTGGCCATGCCGTCGGCGACGCGGTGCTGCGAGCCCTGGCCCAGACCGTGGCGGAGACGCTGCCCACATCGGTTCTCGGGCGGCTCGGCGGCGACGAGTTCGTGGTGATTCTCGAGTCCGCCAACGGCCCGGACGGACTCGGTGTCGCCGATACTCTGTGCGCGAAGGTCGCGCGGCACGCCATCATCATCGATGATGTCACGATCCGTGTCACGATCAGTATCGGCGTCCTGCCGCTGTCGTCCGCGACCGACAGCGACACCGCGTTGGCTCGTGCCGGCCTCGCCCTGCGTGAGGCCAAGGATGCCGGCCGTGGCCGCGCGCGGCTGTTCACAGCGGAGCACTATGAGCATGTCGACCGGCGGATCTCGCTGGCGCGGCGGGTACGCGACGCGCTCGACGGGGGGCTGATGGCGTTGGACGCGCAGCCCATCGTCGACCTGACATCCCGCGAAGTGCAGGGATACGAACTGCTGCTACGGCTGCGCGACGGCCGGCAGCCAGAGCTGGCCCCCGCCGAGTTCATGAGCGCGCTCGCCCACAGCGACCTCACGCTGGCTCTGGACCGCTGGGTGCTGCGGCAGGCGGTGGCGGCGCTCGCTTCCGCCACCGCTCGCCGGGAACGGCTTCGCCTGCATGTGAACATCTCCGGCCGGTCGGTCGCGGACCCTGAGTTCGGCCAGTTCGTCCTTGGGACACTGCGTGCGGCCCGGGTCGATCCATCCCAGCTTGGTCTTGAAATCGCCGAAAGCGTCGCGGTGGTCAGCCTGGACGCGGCACGCCAGCTTGCCGAGACCCTCACCGACGCGGGCTGCCGGTTCACCCTGGACGACTTCGGCGCAGGCGTGGGCTCGTTCGTCTACCTGCGCAACCTCCCCTTCACCAATGTGAAGATCGACGGCGATTTTCTCCGCCAGGTGGATACGTCGCCAGCGGACACCGTCTTGGTGGACGCGGTGGTACGGGTCGCGCGCTGTCTCGGTATGTACACCATCGCCGAGAACGTCGACCGTGAATCCCTGGCACTGGCACTGCGTGATCTTGGAGTGGACTACGCGCAGGGGTTTCTCACCGGTCGTCCCCGGCCATTGACGGATCTGCTTGCCGAGGTCCCCTATGCGGATCCCGAAACGCGCGAGGTCAGCCTCAACGGTTTTCTCGGCTAG